>CAMBZY010000433.1 GCA_945872325.1 Candidatus Kuenenia stuttgartensis
ATGCACCTACAGGCCACTTCGCGAAACTTTGGGTTGGGGCATCAGGCGCAACTGGCAGGGCCAGGTGGTGCTCTCCGCACGTGGGAATCAAGCCGTTAAAATTACGCGTTATGATGGGTCTGTTGTGATCATCGGAACTCAGAAACCAGATCAACTTGCGACGGCCATCGAAGATACCCGCCGCACGATGATGATTTGCTGATTGACTTTGAATCGGATCAGACACGGCGGAAATACGACTCAGGTGAGACCTGGTACTTCACGACCATCTCCGGAGTGGCCACCGGCACCTGCTTTTGGTAGAGCGAATCCACTCCTCCAATCACCATGCCGGATGTCAGCAGGGTTCGTTCCACTGGATATAGTGGCTTGTTTTCAATCACCATTGTCTCAATGTGACGCACGAGTGGACTGAAAAAGTCGGCTGTGGTGGCGCTGTGAGAAGGCATCGGCAGGTACATCTGGCACGAGATGATTTCGCCGTTGTCCGACCTCATACCAGCGTAATTGAAGTCCTGAATGCTGGCCAGAAACAGAGTGGTCTTGAAGCCATCGTTATGGTCGATGAAATACGCGATCATCTCAGGGAACTTCTTATGGGCCCATTCCACAGTCACGGCATCGCTTGGATATCCTGTATCCACAGGCAAGTTATGGCTCCGGTTCAGAGCGGCCACCATCAGCTTCCGAGTGGTTTCGTGCTGGGGAAGCATCAGCTTCTCCCACATTTTGGCACCCCTGAGGGCATGGACCTGCTTGATTCCGACCTCTCCCCCAAGCCTTCGTTCGGACATGCACTGAGCGGTCTCAAGGCCGTGAAAGTCGTAACTGTCCACACCCCCATATCCCACGCAGACACTTTCCGAAAGAGGCGTGTTGTGCGGCATGTCAATCTGGGGGAACCGCCAGGTCACAGGCAGCGACGAACCTGCGAGGAACGGAAAGTTCAGCCGTTTTGAGTCGTTCACCATCTCGCTGCTGCGTGCCCAGGTGGTGGATAAATGCTTGTCGTTAAAGACGGGAACTCCACGGCCGCTATCATCAAACACCTTGACAGCCTGCTTGAAGAACTCGTAACGCGGGTAAAGTATCTGGCCTTTTTCATTTTTTTTGTATTCGCCATGCTCGGCGATAATCACCACTCCGTCCACAGCCAGTTTCGAGCCGCCCTGGGTCAGAGCTTCGGCGATGGTTGGATACGATTTCAGCTTATGGCGTGCAATACGTTCTTTCGCCAGATCGCCCTTAGGAAACTGGTCGGTATAAATCGAGGCCACGTCAACCCTTGGCATCTCCCATTGGCCAGCCCAGCTATAGCCGAGAGTCATTCTGTCGAGAAAATGCTGGGCATGTGAGTGGGTGCGTACTTCGGTGCCGATGAAGGCGACTTTTTTGCGAGGTGCGTCGGTTTTGGCCGAAGTTTTGGCCGTAAAGGCGAGTGATAATGTCGATGCAGCAAGAAACTGACGACGGTCCAGGCGTGATTGTTCAATAGCCATGAGTGTGGATTCTCCTCAGATTGGTGGGAGGTACTCGGGTCGGGTGGGAGCGATAGTCGCCATTTTACTGGCGAAATTTGTTGGCAAGAAGAGAGGGGAACCTGATTCTGCCAGTCCTCCGATTAGAAAGCAAGCCTTGCGTGTGGAATTCCTTGGAGCGTAAAATTCGGATTCGTACATCTATTGTCAGTCATTCAAATTGGTGGAACTCCAATCAAAAATTGAGGGCCGACCCCATGGCGAGCAAGAACAGGCGTAAATTTCTAATCCAGTCCAGCTCTATCCTGATAGCCGCTGGGACCATTTCCAAGCATGCTGGGGCCGCCCCTATGACCACCGCCAAAGAAGTGATTGCGGATCACGAAAACCGAATCAAGCCATTGGAGATTGTCACCGGCGATGTCTGGTGGACTGCCAACGTGACTGGCAAAGATGAAGATTTTGCTGCAAAAGAAAAGGCCCAGAATACGCTCGACGCTGCACTTTCGGACCCCTTGAGATTCTCAAAAATCAAAGCGGTCAGAGCGGCTGGTGTCGCTGATCCAAGTGAAAAACGACAGATCGAACTGCTTTATCTGCAATCACTTGAGAAACAGGTTGATCCGAAATTACTCGAAAAGATTACGGCCAAAGCCAATTCGATTGAAAAGGCATTCAACGTCTACAGGGCCAAGGTTGGTGGAGTGGAGTTGGCCGACAGCAAGATTCGCGAACGTTTGAAAGAATCCAAAAGTAGCGATGAGCGAAAAGCTGTCTGGGAGGCCAGCAAAGGGGTTGGTGCCTCGGTGGAATCGGATCTCAAAGAGCTCGTGAGGCTTCGGAACGAATCCGCTAAAAATTTGGGATTTCCTGACTATCACGTCATGATGCTTGCTCTGAACGAGCAGAACCAGTCGGACGTGATCGCTCTGTTTGACGAGCTTGATTCGCTCACCAGAAAGCCGTTTGAGGAGCTGAAATCGACCATCGATACCGCTCTGGCCAGGCAGTGCGGAATTTCCGTAGACGAACTCCGCCCGTGGCATTATCACGACCCTTTCTTTCAAGAAACGCCCGCCGTTTTTGATGCGAATCTGGACGAACCTTATGCCAAGGCAGATATTCTGAAACTTTGCCGCGAATTTTACGCCGGCATCGGCCTGCCTATCGAAGATGTGATTGCCCGCAGCGACCTTTACGAGAAGCCTGGGAAGAGTCCTCATGCTTTTTGTATTGATGTCAACAGGATGGGTGATGTGCGGGTTCTGGCCAATATTGTAAACAACGAATATTGGATGGGAACCATGCTCCACGAGCTGGGGCATGCGGTTTATTCGAGCCGAAACATCCCTAAATCTGTGCCATATATCTTAAGGGGTGAGGCTCACATTCTGGCGACAGAGGGCGTGGCGATGCAATTTGAGCAATTCAGCAAGGATGCAGACTGGCTCGCCGCCATGGGCGTGAAAGTCGAAAATCCTAAGGCTTACGACGAAGCTGGCTCAAAGGCTAAACGAGGTCACCTCCTGATCTTCTCCAGGTGGTGTCAGGTCATGCTTCGTTTCGAAAAAGCCATGTATGCCGACCCTTCTCAGGATCTCAACAAACTCTGGTGGGATCTGGTTGAAAAATATCAGGGCCTGAAGCGTCCAGAAGGTCGGAATCAGCCTGACTATGGGGCCAAGATTCACATTGTGAGTTCACCTGCCTATTATCATAACTATATGATGGGCCAACTCTTTGCATCGCAAGTGCATCACACCATCTGCCGGGAAGTGCTGGGTGGAGTTTCGCCAGCCAAGGCCAGTTATGTAGGGAACCCCAAGGTGGGCCAGTTCATGGTCGAGAAGGTCTTTGCGCCTGGGCGAAGCCTGAGTTGGAAAGAACTGGCCCAGTTTGCAACCGGCGAACCTCTTTCCGCCAAAGCGTTTGCAGCCGATTTTAAAGGTGACTGAGTGTGGCTTGGAGAAGTGGCAGGCCCAGTGCCCCATCAAGCCTGTTAAATTACGCTTGCTCCGGTTGCGCATTTAAAATCGAACCGGGGCTTTTGCCATCTTACTAGCCGGTCTTGGCGCTAGCCCCGGTTGCGCATTTAAAATCGAATCGTGGCTTGCGTTATCTTTCTAGCCGGTCTTGGCGCTAGCCCCGGTTGCGCATTTAAAATCGAATCGTGGCTTGCGCCATCTTACTAGCCGGTCTTGGCGCTAGCCCC
>CAMBZY010000434.1 GCA_945872325.1 Candidatus Kuenenia stuttgartensis
TCAAGCCGGTTATACCAAGCCAAGGTGGTTTCGCTGCCGTGTACGGAGTGAAAAACGGTGGAGGCACCTGAACAGGCCAGTAAAGTTAAGCCATAAAGTAATATGGTGAATTGCTTTGTGCGATCAGAGGTTTTTCTCATCAGGCGGATGATAAGCAGAATGGAGGCAATAAACCAGAGGCCGTGTGTCAGCGCACTTGCAGGCTCGCGCAAATGCTGGATGTTAAGGGACATGGCCCGATCCTTCGTGACACAGTTTTATATAGGGATAGATCGAAAAGCTGGTTTTTGGAGATTTCCAGCCAACGGACCGAGTGCAGAGGGGGTCGAAGTTTTTTCAATGGACTTACGACCAAACTACTTTTCAATTATCGTCAAACCAGCATCAAATATATCATTGATTTGATCAGGATGGACCTAAATTTCGTCAATTGCCTAAATTCCCAGATGGTTTTATTGGATCCCCACAAAGCAGGTGAATGAGTTACAGCAATTTGGATAGGGGGTAAAAAATCGTGAACAGGCCAACATGGCTTGATCTGTTCGCGATGTGATTGGAAAAAAGAGCTTAAAAATGCCGGAGACAGGATTTGAACCTGCACGAGAAAAAATCCCACCAGCCCCTCAAGCTGGCGCGTCTGCCAGTTCCGCCACTCCGGCTTATCTGCGATCAGGGAGGCAATTCCTGACGAATCTAATCTTAAGCCATGGTTTGAAAATGTCAAGCGTTTGACGGGAACTCTCAAGCTATTCCGTGTCTCAAGCCGATTTCTGGTGGGTGAGTTCACGATCTGCAAGGAGGCCATCGCAGTGCGGGATACCCTAAAACGGCGATGGCTACTGATTGGTTTAATCCCTTGGCTGGGCAGTCTTTTGCTGGCTGCCGCCGAGTTGGTGCGTTCGCAGAATTCGGTCGCGATGGGTGCTCTGTCGTTGGACGTTGGAAAGAACCAGAATTCCAATAAAATTAGTGGACTGGATGCGACGAAAAATCTGGCGAAAGTCCTATCGGTGAGCAGCAGCCGACAAAGTTGGACGTTGCCTATCAGCAACAGTCGCGATGGATGGCTTGTTGCGGTGGGGATCACTTCGACCGGGTCGGGGAAATTTCCGGTCACGTTCCAGACCAAATCCGCGGAACGAGATGGACTGGAGTCCTCTTCAAAGCGGATTTCCGACTTTAAGCCGGTCCAATATTCTGTCCAAAAGCCATCTGCTGTACGACATCAAGTGGTTTCTAAGCCCTTTTTTGGTAGAGTGGTTACGAAGCAACTGCCGGTGACGCGATCGTTTGCGATTCAGACTCAGTCGGGCGATAGTCATGATTCGGCTTTTTATGAGATGGTGGAGGCGAAACTTAGAAAAGTGGGTCAAAAGGTGGCGGTTTACGTCGATCAGAGAGATCTTCAGGCAGTCTCGGAGCAGGTTCTTTTGGAGATAGTCGAGATTGTTGATAAAGATATACCAGAACGAGTGATAACGAAGATTGGCCAGGCTCGGGACACAGACGGTGACGGTCGGCTGACGATTGTTTTGAGCCAGGCTCTGAGCCGGATTGGGAACGGGACGGTGGTTTTGGATGGGTTTGTTCGACCTTCTGATTTTGCAAGCGGCGGGACGTTTCCCAGAAGTCATTCCAGTGACATGATTTATCTCAATAGCAGAGTCTCTGGTGGGCCGTTTCTGAAGAGCTTGCTGGCTCATGAATACACGCATGCGGTTGTGGCATCGAACCGGATTGAGAATGATTCGGAATTGGCTGAAGAGAGTTGGCTTGATGAGGGGTTGGCTCATCTGGCAGAGCGATGGGTGGATGGATCGTGGGATAATCTGGATTATCGAATCTCAGCCTTTCTTCATGCCAGTCAAGACTTTCGGTTGATTGTTAACGATCAGGACGGGCTCAGGGAGAGCCGGGAGCATGGTCATCGAGGGGCTTCGTATTTGTTTCTGTCGTGGTGCGAATCGGTTTTTGGTCCAGAATTACCGAGAAGGCTGGTTGAATCTTCGGGTGTCGGTTTGGGAAATTTGGAAAAGCTGACTGGCAGGTCCATGGACGAGTTGTTCCGGGGCTGGTCGTTGGACTTGATGAAACGCTGCGCCAAATTGGGTGAAGTGGAGCAAGTTCGGTCGCAAGCCCTTTTGAATGAATGGCTTGTGGGGATACCTCAAGCGACGGTTCATGAAGTGGTTGGAGGGGATCAGGAATCAGCACAAATCACTTCCTGGGAGGCGATTGGTACCAGTGTTCGGCTTTTTCGGGTGATTCCAAAAGCTGGAATTTCGATGTCAGGCGCGATTGAACTGACGATCCATGCGCCACTTGAGGCGGGTGTACAAGTCACTGCAATGCCTTTGATGGACAGGCATCAGGGGCTAAAGCTTGATGTGGTGGAACAGCCTGATGGGGATGATTTATCTGGAAATCAGAAGGCCGGCTTAGAGCTTAGTTTAACAAATCTTGATCAGGAACGGACGTTAACCATTCAGGCAGCAGGGTGGGAGACTTTTGCCACGAGTCTGGATGCTCGCAGACTGAGGCAACACCGAGGTTTCTTTGATGTGCTGGAACTGGCCAGGCGGACGGGTTCTGTCACTTTGAAGCCAGGCCAGACGATCAGGACAGGGCCGATCTGGATTGATCCCCTGCCCGATCCATCAAGTTCGATAGCGTGGAGGGTGGTCGCCCACGATCCTGCCGGCAGGCCTGAATTTGCGAGTGTTCAGATCCGCTTGAAGCAGAGGGAGAGGGATCAAATCGCTCCGCAGTTGGCAGGCGAGGTGATTGAGGATCAACCAAAAGTTTTGCGGCGTTGATGGATCTGTTGCGAATCAGCGAGTGATGGCTGGGCTTGAGCCTTTCGCCATGGAGGCCGTTTTTTCGTCGGCAGCCTTTTGCTGAGCGATTCGATAAGGGATCACTCGTTCCTGGTAGAACTTTTCCATGTGGCGATAATCAGGGCCGTGATTGACGCTGACGAGCCCGAAGTGCTGGGCCACTTCCTTTTCGGAATCTTCCAGATTCCATCCACTGATCATGGTGCGGTAAGCGATATGGGCCATACTGGCCCGGTTCACGCCGTGATGGCAGTGGAAAAAGACCGGCTGACTGGCGGGGTCGCCGATAATTTTTGCGGCTTTTTCGAGCTGATCCGAGACAAAGGTACGTGTGTCGTCGCCTCGGACGTCGTGGATGGGCAAGTGAATCCAGGTCACGCCGGTTTCTTCGCAGATCCGCTTTTCCATCTTCACCAATGGGTGATCGTCCGGATGGGCCAGAGCCACGATGGTTTTGAGGTGGTGCTGGCGAATGATTCGGCGGAGGGGGATGGCTTGTTGCCAGCCACCTCGAAAGACTTTGCCAGGCTCGATTTCCATAAATTCGCGGGTCAGGACATAGTCGTTTCCATGCTGCCAGGTTTGCTGGCCGGCCACGCCTACGGCAGTTGTTCCAAGCACGCGCCGAAGCCACTTTCGCCTGTTTTCCGTCATGACCACACCCGTGAATAAATGGGATGAGCCGTATTTTTAGGCCAGTTCGCTGGTCCATCAACGACAGGGTTGCACTATAATCAATCCTGAGAATTCGACAACCCGGATTCAGATCTGTCCACATGCTCCCAAGGAACTGATGATGATTATGCGCCAGAACGGGTTACGTATCAGTACACGGGGCCGGGGGAC
>CAMBZY010000435.1 GCA_945872325.1 Candidatus Kuenenia stuttgartensis
GTACAACTGACCTGCTTATCGTTTGCACCACCACCACCCCATTGGTGAAGTGCCACTCCAAAGCCGCGCCTGAGGATCCCCTTTTGGGTACCGCGTGGCTTGTAATTCTGCTTCCAGCCAATCAGGTCGGCTCCAATTGCGATCTCGTCGAGATAAATCTTCGTTCGGAAATCGCCAGGGGCCAGATTCGCTTTTCGAATTTCAAGAGGATCAATGCCCAGCTTGGCAGCCAGATCATCAATCGCCGATTCCATGATGATACAGCCTTCCGGGTGACCCGGAGCACGCATGGCACGGGCATTTCCACCATTCACGAAAACATCAGAGTGCTCTCGCTTAAAGTTAGGAATGCTATAAACATAAGGCAAAGGGAACTGGGCTCCACGAGCCACCCCGCCTGTGCCGTGCGTTTCGGCGATCATGCCTGTGATCTTACCGTCCTTGTTCCCGGCAAGTTTGATCTTGGCCGAGGCTGATGGACGGTTCCCGCCGGCCAGGTGTTCCTGGATACGGTCGAGGAAAATCTTGACTGGACGACCACCAACCTTCTTGGAGAGTCGTGCTGCGGTGGTGCCCCAGATATCGGCGCCGAACTTGGATCCAAATCCACCGCCCATGACTTCTGTCAGGACTGTGACATTGCTCACAGGAATCTCGTTGGATTCCGCCAGTTCATTGGCAGTTGCGGTGACAGCCTGGGTGCTGGCCCAAGCGGTGATGTGATTTTTGTCGTCCCAGCGGGCGGTCAATCCGTGCGTTTCAAGGCAGACGTGGGTCACAACTGGAACAGAATAAGCGGCCTCGATCACAGCATCAGCCTTTTGCAAGGCTTCGTCTGGCTTACCCGTCGTCTGTGCTCGGCCTTTTCGAACATTTCCACCGCGAACCACCTCAGGGGCGTTCTTCGCCATCGCCTGTTCTTCGGTCGCAGCGTGCGGCAGCAGTTCATAATCAACTTTGATTGCCCGAACAGCATCGAGGGCTTGTTCTTCGGATTCAGCAGCGACAATAGCAATGTCGTCGCCATGATATCTTACAAACTTGCCGGGGCCAGCAATCACTTCAATCGCTTTAACACCGGCCATTTTCTCGGCAACGGTGGTATCGATCGACTTGATTTTGGCGTGAGGGTGTGGACTGTAAAGAATCACTCCAAATAGAGTGCCTTCAGGACGCTCGTCGGAAGGATACTTTGCCTTGCCTGAGGCTTTTGCAATCCCATCCAGTCGAGGGATCCGTGTATTGATGAGCTTGGTCTGTTCGGGCCAAGAGTTCGCAGCCATATTGTTTGCTCCTTTCCCGTAATCTTAGACTTTGATGGCCTTGGCAGCATCCAGAGCGGCCTGGACAACTCCAACATAAGTTCCACAGCGACAAATATTTCCGTCCAGCCCTTTTTTAACTTCTTCCAAAGTCGGGTTGGGATTCTTTTCCAGCAAAGCCTGACAGGCTGTCACGAAACCTGGAGTGCAATAGCCGCACATCAGACCATCGTTTTGATGGAACGCATGGGCCACACTTTTCGGACCTGTGTCAAACGATTCCAGTGTACGAATTTCTTTGCCCTGAGCTGCGACAGCCAGAGTGGTACAGCTGTAAATCGACTGGCCGTTCAGCAAAATGGTGCAAGCACCACAGCTCGAACGATCGCACACGCGTTTCGGGCCTGTGACGTCGAGCCGGTGGCGAAGTACGTCCAAAAGTGTGCTGCGAGGCTCCACTTCGGAGACCATCGACTGGCCATTGACTTGAAGAGTGATCTTCATGGAGCCGCTTTGAACGGCGACTCCCTGTGCTGCCAAAGCTTCGGCAGCAGCTTCATCCATACCGACCTGGGCGGTCTGGGTGAAGACGGCTGTCGCCGCAGCGACACCTGAGCCACGAAGGAAATCGCGGCGGTTACCTGAATTAGAACTGGAAGCGTTGTCTCGCATTGGGAGTGTTCCCCACGGGTTCACATGAGAATCGAAAACGACCACCGACTCAACATGCGTTCAAGATTTGGTCGTATCGGTTGTGATGAGGGATGATAGCTGCGGCTCTATATTGATCAAGCCCAAACAGCGAATCAAGTGCCCACCGACCTAGTTTCGGCATTTGTTGGTTTTTTCGCCAGCCACGACACCGGCTTTACATCATCATACGCTTTGAAATGAGCATTCCAGCCAGCAATTCATGCCCAAAAAGAATATTTCTTCAAAACGCCTGATCATTTTGATTTTGGTACCGCTTTTTCAGTTGACGTCGATTTTGGTTTCGCCTTTCCCGGCTCACGATCAGACAGTTCACGAAGATAAGGGGAGCTAGACCGCTTTTGGAGGGACTCCTCGAAAATCTCGATTTCCTGACCCTCATAACGCGAAGCCAATGCTTCAATTTCGGCTGTAAGTGCCTGGGCAGCCTGCGTGTATATCGCCTTTTTCTCCTGAATCTGACGCTTCTGGGCCGAAACTTTCCATTCAGAGATCCTGGAGGAGTAAGCTGAACCTTGAGGGGTGGTTTTCCACGCCCGAAGCAGGCCATCAACGCTGTCCCAGTCTTCTGCCTTTGTGCGATCCGCAGCGCGGGCCTCGATGATCAGGCGACGAGCGATTCCATCGAGAATTTCGTCACGAAACGCGATCAATTTCTGTTCAAATTCCACGGCAGAGGGCTTCGTATCTGCAAGAATGGCCGGCACTTGATCGCCCGCCAGAATCGGTACGTCCAGCAAGGGCTCGATCGAGCCGCCTACGAGCCTGACACCGAAAAACTCGAGCCCCACGGGCGGGTCAATGGTCAATTTGCCTTCCCGATCCGTCAGATGAGTGCTGGCCACCTCTCCATCAGGCCATCGGTGAATCTCGACTTTGTAGCCCGCAACAGGGTGTTTGACAGACGCTCCGTTGCTCTGAATCAATTGGCTGAACTGGAGTTGCGTGGCGGTATCGGACGGATTATAGGCCAGTGCGACAAGTTTATTGGTTTGCTTGTATTTACGACCAACCGGGTCGCGAAAACTACTGATGATCTGGCAGGAAACTCCCGAATCGTCTGGTGTGGCGGCCTTTAAATATGTCCACGGCTCAATCGAACTGGCGATGAACTTGCCTGAACGCTCATAGAAAAGCCTGACCAATTGAAAATATTGCCCAGGCCTGACTGTCGCTCCCTCCGGGCTGGCTGACTTAAGTCCACTGCCCTGAACGCGCAAACGCACTTGTCCACCTTCGTTTCCTATGACATCGGCCAGCGGACGAAAAATATCTTTGCTCAATAGAAGCATACCTCTGGGAAGGTCGTTCAAGCTCGCTGAACGGCGTCTGACAGGCCCGAGAATGCCTGTTCGATAATCAAACTCACGACCGATCAGTTCAAGGCTTGTGGTGTCGCTGCCGGGCCGGGCCCTGATCAACCAGATTTTATCGAATGGGAATCGAGTTTTCCGGTCATATTCGATCGGCTCCGGCCATTGCTGCCAAAGGTCAAAATCGGCGTCCCATGTTTCCCCTTCAGCCCAGCGTGTCTGCAATTTCCAAGGCTGGCCAACGACCCGCTCGGACAACGATTTCAGATCAATCAGGCACTGGTTGGCAGTCGATGAATCAAGAGCAACATTTTCGGCGACTGAGAATCGGATCTCGATACGATAAGCCTGACGCTCCAAAGAGATATCATTAGATTCAGCCGGCTTGGAAGC
>CAMBZY010000436.1 GCA_945872325.1 Candidatus Kuenenia stuttgartensis
TTACCTGATAAGGCCAGATACATACTAGCGGAACATCTGGACAAAGCCCTTTCCGCCAAAGATGCGGGAGAAATGATCCAACTGCTCTCCACAGAAGGCCCTACAAGCCCGCCCAACTGGCTCAGAGGCCATCTGGCCAGGCTAGCCGTGATCACTCTCAAACCTGATTCGAGTTTTCCAGTCTCGGCAATGACAAAATTCATCACAGATCCCGATCCGATCGTGGCGGATTGGGCTGCATTTGGACTCGCACGGTGCTCTGATCCCAAAGCCCGGCAGGTCGGCCTGGATCGACTACAAATCAGAGCCAAGGAAGGGTCGGCCCTGGCGACCAACCTCTTGATCTCAAAAGATGGACAATCAGTGCCGGAGGTTTTTGCTCTCAATCAAGCCATCAAGGCGATGAGGGTCGAAACATCTCAAAATAAAGCGGTTGCGCCCGTAGATTGACTTAGATTAAGAGTCTCCTTATAGGTTGAAGAAGTCGTGGCGAAAATCGTAGTCAAGGCTTTCGGATTTGTGAAGATTGACTAAAGTTTCAGGAATCAATCAATGACAGGCCGTGGATTCTCCGAATAATTTGTTAGAGATTGTCACAAGTGACGATTAGGCAAGGTGTGCCAGTGGAGGAGTCAGATGGGGATTCCAATCCAGAAAATACTTTGGGCCAGCATTTTGGTTGCTGTAACATGCCTATTTTTTGTACCCCAGGCTGATGGTCAAGACGTGTCAGAGGCGAAGCTCTCTAAAGTTCTTGAAAGGCTGGACGCTCTGGAGAAGGAGAATCGCGAACTCAAGTCCAAACTTGAGACTGTCAAAGATGCTCAGCCTTCCACAGGTGAATTATTGCAAAGCGAAGTGGAATTATTAAAAAAACGTCTGGAGGCGGTGGAGCTTGAAAAGAAGCAATCATCGGATACCACATTACCGCCACTTTTGAAGCCCGACCTGAACGAACAAACAGACCTGCCATCAGCGGTGGAAGGCTATCTCAGGCGCAGAGACGAGCAGATCAAGCAGGGTCTCGACCAAGATAAGCCAAACAAGCGGTTTAGTGAAGGCATTTGGAAAAACGGCACATATTTTGAAACGCCTGATGGAGCCTTCAAAAGCCATGTCGGAGGCAGGATGGACTATGACAATACATGGTATTCCGTACCTGATAATATGCGATTTGGTTCGAATAATTCGCTTAGACTTTCAGACGGAACTGCATTTCGTCGATTGCGATTGCGCACCGACGGCACAATTTATACCAATATCGATTATGCCCTTGAAATCAATTTTGCAAACCTCCAGGATTTCGGTAACGCAGGCTCACCTCAACTCAATGGGAGCGTGGGTGTTACCGACGCCTATCTGACTTTTACCAAAAAACCGTTTTTCTTTGACAATATCCGCGTCGGCCACCAGAAGCCCTGGTTTGGCCTCGAACATACAACAAGCGACAACTATCTACCTTTTATGGAACGTTCGACGATGTTCGATGCGTTCGTGAATCGGTTTGATTATGTAAACGGAGTCTCAGCATTCGGCAACGTCTTTGAAAATGATCGAATGACCTATGGGCTAGGTTTTATGCGATCCGGTTCAAGTTCGGTCAATCCGTTCGGAATTGGTGTCGGTGACGGATCTTACGCTTACAACACCCGATTCACATTCTTGCCATGGATCAGCGAGGACGAGACCGATTTCGTGCACATTGGGACATCTTACTTTTTCCGCGCACTCGACTTTAATCGGACAAGTCCCGGCGATCGCCCACTGGTCAGGGCTGGTGCTGGAAATAATGAGGTGCCTAATGTGATCCAGACAGGGTCGTTCTACAGCTTCTCGGGGGCTCACAATTTCAGTCCTGAAATCGCAATTGTCAAAGGCCCTTTTTCCGCTTCTGCGGAATATTTGCTCGTCAATTATGCACATACTTATGTTGAAAAGGTCGGTACCAAAGGCAATCCCGGATATTTTCGCCCCAGTGGCCCAGCGAATTTTCATGGAATGTATGCTGAAACCGGTTATTTCTTGACCAAAGGCGACCATCGGAGCTATTCCAAGGCGACCGGTACTTGGGATCGAACCACACCGAAGCATCCGTGGAGTGTTATATCCAACTCAAATACAACTCCTGGAAGAGGGGCTTTGGAGCTGACAGCCAGGTATACTTATCTGGATTTGCTTTCAGGAAACCCGACTTTAACGACCAGTCAAGGGGCTCGTGCAGGTACCGAAAACGATATGACGTTGGGCTTGAACTGGTACTTAAATCCAAACGCCCGTTTCATGATCAATTATGTGAATACCTGGGTGAATTCAATCGACCCGTCCATCACTGGCAGATATCAGGGTCTTGGAATGCGCATGCACTTCGACTTTTAAATATAATTCTTCGTAAGGGTTTATTTGTTTATCGTGAATTATTGATGAAACTATCTCAATGTGTTTGACTCCTGCTCTACCATGATTTATCGTCAGTTCTCCGGTGGCCAATTCTGAGTTCCCTACACTCAATGAGAGAGCATCAACCGTCATGTTTAATTCCGTCTTTTGGCAATCCGTAGCCGATTTACCGACTTTGACACTCATTTTTCTGGTCATGTCATTGATTGTTGCATTTGGATTTGAATTCATCAATGGGTTTCATGACACGGCAAATGCTGTAACAACAGTCATTTACACGCATTCACTCAAGCCGATGCCGGCTGTCATTTTTTCTGGATTCTGCAACTTTCTTGGCGTCTTGCTGGGCGGAACTGCCGTGGCATTCAGTATCGTAAACCTCCTGCCTGTCGATGTTTTGGTTGACGAGAGTTCCGGTAAGGCATTGGTCATGGTCATTTCGCTTTTACTGGCAGGAGTGATCTGGAATCTGGGCACCTGGAGTCTGGGCCTGCCAGTCAGCAGTTCCCACACTTTGATTGGCTCAATTCTTGGTGTAGGCCTTGTGAACAGCCTGCTCACACGCGGTGATCTCTCTGGAGTAAACTGGACCAAAGCGACAGAGGTTGGTCTCTCGCTTGTTCTTTCTCCCTTGATCGGGTTTGGGCTGGCAGCCATAGCATTGCTCGCAATGAAAGCATTTATTAAGGATGAACTGCTTTTTACTCCACCAGAAGGCCAGCATAGTCCACCCACCTGGATTCGGCGACTTTTAATCTCCACTTGCGGGGCAGTCAGTTTTGCACACGGTTCAAACGACGGGCAAAAAGGCATGGGCCTGATTCTGCTGGTCCTGATTGGCTTTATGCCCGGCTATTATGCTCTGGATTTAAACCACCCGGGAAAAGCAATTGAAGTCAAGTCAGGCGCAGAGTTTGTGTTACAGAATTTGCCTGAGTCGAAATTGCAGGAGAATCCAAAACTGAAATCTGATCTCGATCAAATTGTCGCAAGCCTCTCTGGCAAGTCGGATTTCTCCGAAGTTCCAGAGAAGGAACGATGGAAACTTCGTCAGTCCATGTTTGATTCGCGGCAGTTGATCCAGAAAATGAATTTGACGCCAGAACTTCACGCGAAATTGACTGGCCCGATCAAAAACTTTACGCATGCTCTCGAATACGTCCCATTCTGGGTGATTTTAGGAGTTGCTGTCGCCCTCGGATTGGGCACGACTATCGGATACGAGCGGATTGTGGTCACTATCGCCGAAAAAATCGGAAAGACGCACCTCACTTACGGTCA
>CAMBZY010000437.1 GCA_945872325.1 Candidatus Kuenenia stuttgartensis
TTGCGAGCACTTTTACAGGAGAGAGAACAGTAGATTAGTCCTGACATCTAAAAATTTGCAAGGGATAGCCAAAGATAAAAAGGTTGCTTTCAAGAGTTTTAAACGCTCAAAGAACTTGTCAGGCTCTTGACTTTTGGCTGTAAAACAGCCATTTTATATATAGTCAGTGAGCCTGAATAAAGCCCATGACTGATCCCGCCCATCAAGCCTCTCGAAAATCGTCCGTCACTGTCTGGACATGACTCCCCATGAATCTCTCCGCGATCTGTATCCGCCGGCCGGTTTTCACCACGATGCTGACGGCTTTGCCGATCGTACTTGGCCTGTTTTCGTATTTTCGCCTCGGAGTGGATTTACAGCCAAGGCTTGACCTCCCTTTCGTATTCATCACCACAACCCTACGCGGAGCAAGCGTTGAGGAAGTGGAAACGCAGGTCACCCGACCGATCGAAGAGGCTGTCAATACGATTGAAGGCATCGACGAACTCAGGTCGATGACCAGCGAAGGTGTGAGCCGTGTTTTTATCCGGTTCATGCTCAGTAAAAGCCCCGATGTGGCGGCTCAGGAAGTCCAGAATAAAGTCAACGCAATGGTGGCGCAACTCCCACGTGGTGTTACACTTCCAGTGATCGATAAACTTGACGAGGATGCATCGCCGGTCTTGACCGTGGTGGTATCCGGCAAGCGGGATCTGCGTGAAATCACGGAGTTGGCAAGGCGCCGGATTAAAGAAAATATAGAAACGGTGAGTGGTGTTGGGGCTGTCACTATAGCAGGAGGCCAGCAGAGAGCCGTTCAGGTGACTATCGACACCGAAAAACTTCAGGAATATAACCTCTCGATTGAAGATGTGAGGCGTGCCCTGACGGCCCAGAATCTGGAACTACCCGGTGGACGGATCGATCAGCCTGGTCGTGAGCTGGTTCTGCGAGTGCTTGGGCGTTACGAATCCGCGAATCGGTTTAATGAACTGGTGGTTGATGTGCGGGACGGATATCCGATCCGGATTAAGGATGTTGGGATTGCCGAGGAAGGTGTGGAGGATCAGAGAAGCCTGGCCCGTCAGGATGGTCGCCCCGCTGTGGCCTTGTTTGTGCGCAAGCAGACGGGTTCGAACACGGTTTCTGTGGTGGATAATGTGAAGGCCCGGATTGAATTATTAAAAGCCGGTTTGCCGGGCGATATGGTGCTCGAATCCGTATCGGATCAAAGTGTGTTTATCAAACGATCGATTGATGAAGTGAAAACGCACCTTTTACTGGCAGGCCTGCTGGTTTCGATCACCATTCTGGCGTTTATCCGCGACTGGCGGACGACCTTGATTGCAACGTCCGCAATCCCTGCATCGATTATCACCACATTTGCATTGATGGACGGGATGGGCTTTACCCTCAATAACATCACCATGCTGGCCCTTGTTCTGGCGATTGGGATCGTGATTGACGATGCCGTGGTGGTCCATGAAAATATCTTTCGGCACATGGAAGAGAATGGCGAAGATGCCATGACGGCGTCATTTAAAGGGACATCCGAAATCGCTCTGGCCGTGCTGGCAACGTCATTCTCACTGGTGGTGATTTTCGTACCGGTGGCATTTATGGAAGGTCAGGTGGGCCGGCTTTTCAATAGCTTTGGACTCACGATTGCATTTGCCATTCTGGTCAGTTTGTTTGTGAGCTTCACGCTGACCCCGATGCTTTGCAGCCGGTTTCTGAAGATCGAGGATCCCTCCAAACATTCGTCCAAAAGTGGTTTCATCTGGAAAATTGTCGAACGGTCCTACATGGGCGTGCTGGGCTGGAGCATGCGTCACCGGTTTATTGTGATGCTGATCAGTCTTGGACTTGTGGCGACTGGCTATCCTCTACTTAAATATACGCCTTTGGAATATATTCCGATTGATGATACCAATGAATTTGTCGTGCAACTGATCGCTCAGCCGGGTTCAAACCTGACAGCCATTGACACGCAGATAAAGGAAATTGAGACAAAGCTCAAGGATTTGCCGGGTGTGACGAGCATGCTCACCACGATTGGAGAGACCTCGACCCGAGTTGCGAGAGGATCTGGCGATGTGACCAGGGCATCGATTCTTGTGCGGATGATCGATCTCACCAAGCGTGATTACAGCCAGTTTGACGTCATGGCCCAGGCTCGAAAGGTCCTGACGCAGTACCCTGATTTTCGGTCGGGCGTGACCGAGCCAAGTAATCGTGGAGGTGGTGGACTTTCATCGACGATCGATATCAACCTGGTCGGGCCTGACCTGAAAGTGCTTTACGAATATACTGAAAAGCTGGTTCAGAGGCTCCGCAAATCGCCTGAAGTGGTTGACGTGGACACCTCGGTTTCCGCCAGAAAGCCCGAACTTCAGGTCGAAATTGACCGGGATCGGGCCGCCGACCTTGGAGTGGATGCAGCCACAGTTTCATCCACACTGGCGATTCTGGTCGGCGGCGAGCCTGTCTCCACCTTCAAAGATGGTGACGAGCAATACGACGTCTGGCTCAGGGCCAGAGTAGGCCAGCGTGACACTCGAAATGCAATTGACGATATTACGGTTCCATCGACTGTGACACGTGCCTTGGTCCCGATTGGGAGTTTTACATCAAGTACGGAACGCCGTGGACCATCGCAGATTGAGCGATTGAATCGGATGCGAAGAACGACGGTTGGAGCGAATCTGGCCAAGGGATTTTCGACAGGCGAAGGCGTCGACGCAATGGTACGTGAGGCCAAGGCACTTGGCCTGCCCCCCGGCTATGAATTCCGGAAAGGCTACAGGTCGAGAAATCTGGACGATGTGGCCCGCAATTTTCTGATTGCATTTGGCCTGTCGCTGGTCTTCATGTACATGGTTCTGGCCGCCCAGTTTGAGTCGTTTGTGGACCCGATCACGATCCTTCTGGCCTTGCCCCTGACATTTCCGTTCGCTCTGATTTCATTAAGAATCTTGAATCAGCCGATGGATATTTACGCCATCTTCGGGCTATTCATGCTCGTGGGAATCGTCAAGAAAAACGGGATTCTGCAGGTGGATTATACCAATGAGCTGCGGAGGAAGGGTATGGATCGCGACAAGGCCATTCTGGAAGCGAATCAAACTCGTCTCAGGCCGATTTTAATGACCACATTGATGCTCGTAGCGGGCATGATTCCACTGGCGTTGGGCAAAGGCCCTGGAGCAGCGGCCCGGGCCAGCCTTGCGAACGTGATTATCGGTGGCCAGATGCTATCGCTTTTGCCCACACTTTTGGTCACACCGGTGGCTTATTCGTTGTTCGACGATCTGGCCAAGCGATTTAGGAAGACAAAGAGTGCTTAGGATCAGACCAAAATAACTTCCCGTTTTTAAAACCTATTAACCGGGGCCAGCGCCAAGACCGGCTAGGTAAGTGGCGATAGCCCCCAGGTTCTTGGTTTGAACCTAGCCGCCGGGCGCTAGCCCCCGGTTCGCAGAAGATTAATACCTGGGGTGTTTGAATCTAGCCCCCGGTTCGCGGAAGATAATGAACCGGGGCTAGCGCCAATACCGGCTAGATAAACCCAACCCAATCCAACCGGTGCTAGCGTCAACACCGGCTATTGAAACTTGACTTCGTTGGTCTTAGTCCATCAAATCTTGAATCCGGCTGCATGAAATGATTCAGTTGCAGATTCAGTGAAATGAAA
>CAMBZY010000438.1 GCA_945872325.1 Candidatus Kuenenia stuttgartensis
CATGCCAAAAGTCGCGATCGTTTTCGACCGTTTCCATGTGATGAAAATCTTCAATGGAAAATTATTTTACTGTGGCTATCGGTTTATCACAAGGCGAGTGACCAGCAAAAAGAGTTGCTCAAGTGATCTCGATGGATGCTTTTAAAAGCTTCGGAGCATCTCGACGACGTCAGAAACGAGTAAGATCTGCTTCAGGAGGCTCTGGGACTGAACCAACCTCTCTTGACGGTTTATTAAAATAAGGAATATTCCGAAAATAATTTCCCGTTTTAAAAAACAATAAACCGGTGCTAGCGCCAAGACCAACTAGATAAGAGGCGATAGCCTCCGGTTTCTTGGTTTGAATCTAGCCGCCGGGCGCTAGCCCCCGGTTCGCAGAAGATAATGAACCGGGGCTAGCGCCAAGACCGGCTAGAAAGAAGCCGCAGGGCGAAAGACCACGGTTCGCTTAAAAAGCGGAAGTTATTTCCGGCCTGATCCTGAGTGGGAAAACCCATAAAAGCCAACAGTGAAGCTCTCAACCTGAATGAATTGGTTAAATCAATTCAACAGAATCGGTACTGCTTCACTATTGGTTTGAATCAATCCAACTTGGCTAGGATGAGAGCCAGCCGATTACTTCTTTTTGGCTGTCTTGGTCATGTTGCCTTCCATGCCTTTCATCATATCTTCAAAACCGGCCGGACGGTTGTCCGGGGTTTTTGCAGCATCGTCTGTTTTCGGAACAGTACCGCCGCCACAGCCGCTCAGCCCGAAGATGAGGATAAAACAGACCATCAATACCGGAATCCGATTCATACGAGAATCCCCTTGTCAATATTCAGCCTTGAGTCGTTTGGAAACTTTGCAACTGGATGGATTTAAGTTTGGTGCCGCACTATGAATTTCAAGAACCTCCGGGAGAGTGAATCAACACCTGCCCGTAAGCTCTCGAATTCTTGCAATCAAAAGGAATCTGCACTCACAACTTCGCCGCCTTTTCGGGTACCAATTGACCAGAAGGTTGGCAGGTTGATCGAGTCCTTGACAAAACGCACGGAGCCGTCGGCCATTCCCATATTCACGCCGCCGGGGTGATTGCTGTTTGGAGGAGCAGTACCCAGAGGACCTGTAAAGCTGAGCCAGCCGCCCTGATCCGCCGAATTGTTGCATGACGTCGAATTCGGTCCGCCCACATGCGTATAGGCATTCACGGCAATGTGCCATGGATAACCGGCGAACCACGTGTAGCCATTCCCATTGGACCGAATCGATGTGGCAGAGCCAGGCAAAGATTTGCAGGCCCCGACAAAGGTATTCACACCAGCAACATCAGAGCCTGCAACCGGGCCCGCGACCTGAAAGATGGATCGCTTGGCATCGGATGAATTCAGCTTGACAGTCGGGTTGCCAACAATGCCGAGCAGACGCTCGCTGAAAAGAGCCGTGTTCGACGTACCATCGGTGATCGACTGAAACCCGATCGGGCCAAGATTTGGGTCGTTATACCAAGCATTTGGTATGATCGTACCACTGAATGAACCGTTGGCTCCAGCATTGGCCAGTTGCCCTGGGCCACCATAATTGCCGACATAGTTCGTGCCGCCGTAAACACCTGTCGGCGACTTCAGCGAACCATCCGAAGGACACGAAAAAACGGCGAGTTGCAGGTTCATGACCGTGTTATTGCCCTGCTGGAACGTATTTCCCCCAGAGTTGCCGAAAATGCCAATCGAGAAGTTAAATGCATTGAAGGCCGGGCCTTGCTCTAGATTCGGCAAAATCGAAAGGCCCCAGCCGTAGCTCCAGCCCCAGCTTTCCACATTGGCTGTGGGAAACATGGTCTGCATCGGGAATACCATATTCTGCGAAGCATAATTATGCACCGCAAGACCGAGTTGTTTAAGATTATTGACGCATTGCGAGCGTCGCGCTGCCTCACGCGCCGACTGAACGGCTGGTAGGAGCAGTGAGATAAGCACTGCGATAATCGCGATAACGACTAGAAGTTCAATCAAGGTAAAGCCGTTTTTGGGCTTTCGGAAGATGCTTATCTGCATAGCCGGAAACTCCTGTCAATTCAAACTACCAAACAAGGAATAACCCTGATTCGCCACAGATTCATAATTTATAAAACGAACCCTTTTTCAACCAGAAGTTGGAAGATGCAAGAGATCGTTCTATATCATACTTATCTGTGTGGTGGGGTGGACCTACTTTATCACTCACTGTTGAACATTGTCAAACACTTTTCCGTTTTTTTAACAGATCTTGGCTAATCAGTGAAATCCATGAAAGTGTTTTGGCTCTATTAGATCCACAAGGTTATGTATCAGAGCCAGTTACGTGATTCGGGCGGGCCTGGTCGATCAGACTGACCATGCGTTCTGTGATGTCAGGGTCGATCTGGTCGATGATCTGCCGGGCTTCGCTGAGGAACTGTTGCGAGTGGTTCATGAATCTTTGCGCTTATCCTGTTCTCTGATATTTTGCAAAATACTCTCAAATATGAACTTACGGGTTTCTTCAAGGCCGGCGAGCGAGCCGATCTCATAGAATCGTTCGAAGACTTCAAAGGCTGCAAGCTGATCATTTCTGAGTAGGTCTTGATAAAGGCTGGAAAGGTCGGTGGGGTGATCTTCAGGGATGGCTTCAAAGGCGGTGCGGCTGAAGAGGCCAAGGCCATAGTCGATGTGTTTCATTTGAGGCGTGCGATGGGCTTTATCGTAGGCCAGAATGTGGCCATTTTGAAAATTGACGTTGCTGGTGTCCCATTGCTGGTCATTTTCAAAAACGGTCATGAGCGAGCTTTTGCCTGTAGTCTGAAATGCTTGCTGTACGGCTGCAAACGGGCATGTCAGGTAAGAATCGCCATAAAGCACGAAGAACTGGTCGGGCAGGAGGGGCAAAGCGCGGCGAATGGCGCCGGCGGTGCCGACGAGTGCTGGGCCGTCAAATGAGTATTGAATTTCAAGACCAAAAGCCGAGCCACGGCCCACGGCCTGAACCACTTGTTCGCCCAGGTGTCCAAGGCAGATGACGGCTTGGCGAACTCCCTGAGCATGAAGCAGATGAAGCTGATGGAAGAGGAATGGCTGGCCGGCCACATCGACCATGCACTTGGGCTGGGTTCGGGCGATATTGCCGAGGCGGGTGGCAAGCCCGCCGGCCAGGATGACGACGGGTAGGAGTGGGTGGCTAGAAGTCATTGGATCAGCATATTTTTTTGATATCTGGTTTAATCGGTAAGTGTCGCAGAGGATTATTCCTTGACAAAATAGACGGCTGTCTTGCCGCTGGGTTTCAATACGTCCTTTAAATCACGGGAGCCAAGAAACTCGTCCAAAGCCTTGCGGCAACCGCCCCAAAGCCCGTAATCGTCAACAATAATGATGCCGCCCGGGGTTACGGAATCGTAGAAAGTTTCCAGGCAAATCCGAACAGACGCGTACCAGTCTGAATCGACATGCAATAATGCAATTGGTGGGACGGTTGTATTTGGCAAAGTCTTTTCAAACCAGCCTTTGACGAGGTGTATCGATTGCCGATGGCTGCCTTCGGCCAGTAAAGCGTTCATCGCCATTTTCGGGCTTCCAGTACACCATCCACTATGATATGCGTTATGGACGACAGGCGGGTCTTCAGCCGTTGGGGCTGGCAAGCCTTGAAATGAGTCGAAAAGCCA
>CAMBZY010000439.1 GCA_945872325.1 Candidatus Kuenenia stuttgartensis
TCAATCTAAAAGGATTCAAAATCAAAAAGTCCAGTACGAATCATCCTAACAATTGTCGTTTTGCGATCCAAAGCTTCTTGGAGCGAGTCGGAGAAATATGGAGTATCATGCCGAATTGCAGTTCATACATGATTGCATCATCAATCATTCGCCGGAATCAGATCCACAATCACTCGTCCGGCAGCTTCATGGCCGAGCATCTGGCGTCTCCCGTCGAGCTGGAACGAAACGGCTCCAGATTCTGGGCGATTTTCGAGGACTTCACCCACCGCTCCCAGAACCACTCCACAGTCGGTTAAATAACGCAGGAATTTCGGGTCCTGATCGGTCACTCGCACCACCCGAAACAAATTCGATGCCGGCATATTCTTCAGAGGTTGCCCCATGACCGCCGGAACAGTTCCGTCGGCTCGCGGAATTGGGTCGCCGTGGGGGTCAACCACAGGGAGATTGAGATAATCGTCCAGCCGATCAATCAGACGGTCGCTCACCGCATGTTCCATATGTTCCGCCTCTTCATGCACCTCATCCCAGGGCATGTTCAGAGTGCGCACCAGAAAGGTTTCCAAAAGCCGGTGCCGGCGAATCACCTTCAGCGCCAGCCTGGCCCCTGGCTCTGTCAATCGCACGCCTTCGTATGGGGTATGCGTGGTCAGGCCTGCTTCAGTGAGGGTTTTGATCATGCCTGAAACGGTGCCTGGAGAGACGCCCATCTCTTTGGCAATTTGGCCAGTAGAAACCACCGAAAGACCGTCCGTACCGGCTTCCCGGGCGGCTATCTGGTGGATCGTCTTGACATAGTTCTCTACGGTCAGGCTTGCCACGTTGGGCTCTCGTGATTCATCTTTTGTAGTTTGAGACTGGCAAGATCTTAATCGGGAGCAGGGGCGGGTTCAATCCTTTTACAGATGAACCGGCCCGCATTCCCAGAATTATTGCTCGTCAGTGGTTCGTCTCAGCCAGACAGCTTTTAAATAGCCTGATTCCGGCACGTCCACCCGCACAGGATGGTCGATCGCAGCACCGGTGATCCGTTCCACACGGTACTCGTTGCCACTCCTCCACGATGCCACTTTCAAAACCTTCAGAAACTCTTCCTCAGACATCAATCCAGAGCAGGAGTTGGTCACCAGCAATCCGCCTGGCTCCACAAGCCCCATGGCCAGGCTGTTCAGGTCAGAGTACTTCCTTCGACCTTCCTCAAATTCGGCTCTGGTTCCGATCAGCTTGGGTGGATCGAGCACCACCACCTCGAATTTCTGGTTGATCGCTTCCACCTGACGCATGTAGTTGAACACGTCGCACTGGATGAAGCGATAACGGGCCCGTGAGCCAAAATACTGATTCACTTTGGCATTTTCTTCTGCCAGAGCCACAGCATTTTCATCGAGGTCGACAAGTGTCGCGTGGGCTGCCTTTCGGCCACCGACAAGACCAAATCCGCCCGTATAGCAGCACATGTCGAGCATGGTCTTGCCAGCGGCGGCCTCGGTCAGGCGTTTGCGATTCTCGCGCTGGTCGCAGAAGAAGCCGGTTTTGTGGCCGGTTTCGAAGTCAACCATGAACAGAACGCCGTCTTCCTGAATCATGGCCCTGTCAGGACAGTTCGGAGACCGAAATTCCTGAGGATTTATACCCTCTGCGCGGGCAGCTCGTTCGTCAAACCGGACAATCCAATGCTTGGTCCCAAGTTTTTCCTGAAGAATCTCGACAATCGGCCCCACTCGCTGGAACAGCCCAAGACTGAAGCATTCCACGGAAAGAGTGCTGTCGTATCGGTCTACGATCAACCCAGGCAGACCATCGCCTTCGGCATGAATCACCCTGTAGGCTGGTCCATAAACCTTCTGACCGACTTGGGTTCTACCTTCGACGACTTCTGGAATGGTGCGTTTGCGAAAGTCCAGGGCATCGTCAATCCGGCTGACCCACCAGTCTTTCCCGGGCTGAGCAGCACGACGGGTCAGGCGGCGGACCCGGATACCGGAGCGGACATTGTAGAGGCCCCAGCCGATCCCTTTTTGTTCACCGTCAATAATATGGACAAGATCGCCATCGTGAGGCCGTCGGCCGATAACGCGATCCACCATCTTATCATAGATGATGGCAGGGCTATGCCGACCGGTGAGCTGAACTTCGCCTACGCTGTCCGGGGAATCATCCAGCGGTCGATCCGGGAGGAATTCAGCGGACCGTCGCTCTGTCAGTGGTCGGGTCATTATTCGCCGTTCCACTCGTCATCAGAATCGGATTCTTCGTTGTCTCTGTAAGGATCTTCATCGCCTTGGGCAGCAAGTCTGGCGATGCCTTCTTCACTGGCGAGAGCGGTTTTAACGCGACGGGCGCGAACCAGCAGAGAGGTGGCGAATCGCTGCATCTGGATCATCTTCAGAAGCATATCAGGGTCGGACAATTCTGGAGTCACGCCGGCAACCAGCATGGCAGCACCCTTCACGGAATCGATCGAGAGCTCTGCGGCTTTGGCCCAGTCGCTTTCACGGGGATTGGCTCGACGAAGCTCGGACATCATCCGTCGGGCCTTTTTCATACGGGTTGTGGCGTGCTGAATGTCACGCAGAAAGGCACCGGGGCTGGCTGGGGGGCGGCTCATGATTCTTGTGACTTGCTTTGAACTTGCAGACGGGGTCTGCTTGGGAGTGTGTGCGTTCTTCATTTTTTCCAATCATCCATTATAACAGACAATCACCCAATTTTCAGTCGATTTCTACCCCCACTTGTGCCAAATGGTAAAAAAACAGCTAGAACCGAACCGTTTTTTATCGATTCCAAACCGCTTTTCCCCGTATGATCAAAGCAGATGGTTGGCCTTTTTCAAGAAAGTCAGGCAACAACATGGACGACAATTTTTCTTTCAGGGATATTGCGGAACTGGCTCAGGATGTGATCATTGTGACCAGGGCGGAACCGCTCGACCCACCCGGCCCGGTCATCGTCTACGTCAATCCCGCTTTCACGAAGCTCACTGGTTACACTTACGAAGAAGCGATTGGCCAGAACCCACGGATTCTTCAAGGGCTGGCAACCGACCCGGAAACGACTCACAAAATCAGAGAAGGGCTGAACAAGAGCGAGCCAATTCACGTTGCGATCCAGAACTATACCAAGGACGGACGAACTTATTGGCTTGACCTGAGTATCATGCCATTGAAGAATCACGCCGGCAAAGTCAGCCATTTCGTGGCCATTGAACGCGATGTTTCTGTTCAAAAAGCTCTTCAGCAACAATTGGCCGAACAGGCGGAACGCGACCCATTGACAGGGCTTTACAACCGTCGCCGGTTCTTTGAGAAAGCCGCTCTCTCCTGGAATACCTATGTCGAATCCAAACAAGCATTTGCAATCCTCGACTTTGACATCGATTTCTTTAAGTCGGTCAACGACACCTATGGGCACGACACAGGCGATAAGGTGCTTCAACACATCGCCCATCAGCTGCAAAGTGCCTGCACGCAGGAAGATCTTGTAGCACGAATCGGAGGCGAAGAGTTCTCGATGATTTTGTCTCATGTGACACCAGAGACAGCCATGAGCGTCGCAGAACGAATTCGCTCGACGGTGGAATCATCGCCGATCATTCTTGCGTCAGGGCCTCTGAAAACGACCATCAGTATTGGTGTCGCGGTGGTCGAT
>CAMBZY010000440.1 GCA_945872325.1 Candidatus Kuenenia stuttgartensis
CGATCTGGATGAGTCCATCCGCAGTATGGCGATGACTTTACACGCCCGGATCGCTTCCGGAGAGCTTCAGCCCGTGGCTCCACCGAGCGAGGGCAGGACAGCTGGAAAGGCTGTGGATACGGCAGATCTGCTCGACTTTCTGGAACGCATTGCGGACCGTAATTCTTCAGCCTGGTCTGGTCAGAAACAGCAATTCATGGGCACCTTCGGACCCTTGCCGATGAGCCCGCCCGGGAGTCCCGGTCTGATGGTGATTCAGGCCACCATGGGTGATGTCAGCGAGCCTCCGATTGGGTTTGGTGGTGCCAGAACCACTTCGATTCATGTTCGTACAGACGAAGAATTCCAGAAGCACCTGCAACAGGTGATCAGCCTTTGGGGCCGCCGGTTGCCGCAAGCCAGGGGCATATATCTGGCTGGCTCAGACTTGCTGCATCAGCCCATGCCAGCGGTTCTGGATTACCTCGACCAGATTTCCGAAGCCTTTTCAGATAGCACCATCGACATTCAGGCCCGGGTGATCGACCCACCCCTTACTCCTCAAAAAACCGACATCATGCTGATGACCCATCGGCTCGACGGGCCTCCACCCACCGTAGAGATGCTGGTCGAGTACCGCAAGAGAGGCGTCACGCACCTGACCATCGGTGTGGAATCTCTGAACGAAACGGTTCGACGGACTTATGGAAGATCCTGGACGAATCAGGATCTTGCCCAGTGGATTCAGAATACGAAAGAAGCCGGCTTGCGCGTGAGCATGGTTTTACTGGTTGGAGCGGGCGGAGCGAACCAGACTGAGGATCAGGCAGAGACAGTCTCGACCATGAGCGAGCTGCCCTGGTCGGAAGGGACTGTGATCTATCTGCTGGATGCTGCGGAAACTGTAGAGCAACAGGCCTTGCAAAACCGGGGCATTGCTGAGAATAACGCGGCTGCACTTCACTTGATGCGTGCAGAGCTGGCGACGGCCCTGAAGTCCATGAAAGTGAAAGTGGCTCATTACACGCTCGAGAAGGACTGGCAGTGAGCAGGTGCTGGCATTTTTGAGGCAGTCTATGAAAACAGATTTTGCCTCGATTTGTGATTGGTTTGCCTGCGTATGGTTCTTCCTAATCCTATTAGGAATCAGGCCTCATCAAAATTCTGACATAATTTTGAGGCCACGGCGAATGATTGCTCACCTCCATTGGCATATCGTTTGCATTTCGTATGGTTATGTGTGTACTTGCCGCCTGTTTTTTGTGCAGGGATATTCTGGCCTCTTCGTGAGCTCCCAGAATAGTTCTTGCCTATCAAACAGTGCACTGAGTTCATCCCAATACAAACCGGGTGTATTGACTTAACAGGCCATGGGAGAGGTGGCGCTGAAGTTGGTATGCCCGGTTTGTGCTATTTGTAAGCAATGTGCCAATTATTTCATCTGGTTGAATAAAGTGTGGAACAAGTTTGGCCGATTTAACAACTGTGCTTAATCCGGACTATCGTCAGTCTACGGAGACCGTTGATGGATAAGCACGGAAGGGCCTCTCTCCGCCTGGATTCCGGCTGACAGAACTAATCGGCACCTTTAGCAGGAAGCGAAAGGTGATTGCCCATGATGATAGATCCGATCGGAGATCAGATGCGTAATACCAGTCAGAATTTTGCGGCACGGATTCGCCGCTATTCCGGACTATTTGCGTTTGCCGTAGCCATATCCCAAGGTTACGGATTCGCAGAAGCACAAGAATCAGCCAAGCCAGGAGTGCTTTCGCGATTCTCCTCGAAGTTTTCGCGTGAAGAATCTGGCAAGAAAATGGTTCAGGCCACAGGCTTGAATCAGTCGCTGGGTCAGCGTATCGCTGCCACTCCAGACGACAGTGCTGTGAAAAAAGTCCTGTTTCAGGATTCTCCTCCAGCAGCACCGTCATTGCCAGCGACCGGGACTCCAGGACTGGTCTCACCTGGCCCTTCCAATATTGAGCTGAGCCTGCCTGCTGCAGAACGCGCTTTTGCCGGTGGTGAACCCACGGGTACGGAAGCCGCTGCCGAGGCTGCTGCCGAGGAAGAAGCTCCTCCAACCTTCCTGAACCGTGTTCTGGGCTTGGAAGATAGTCCAGTCAAGCTTTATGGATGGATCCAGAACAGCTTTACAGGCAACCCTGGTCAACCGAAAAACGGCTTCAATTTCGGTGTGAATCCGAACTATCAGGCTAACCAGTGGCAGGGTAATCAATATTACCTCGTCCTGGAAAATGCTCTTGAGCAGAGCGATGAGTTGAACTTCGGGTTCCGCATCGACAGCCTCTTTGGTAACGATGCCAACTGGAACCACATGGTCGGCGTTCTGAACAACGCTTACCCGTTCCCTTACTTCCCAGGCTGGGATCCTGCCCAGTTCTATGGCGAAGCCCACTTGCCGATCCTGACTGAAGGCGGCGTGGACGTGAAGTTTGGTCGCTGGTACACGCTTCACGGTTATGAAGTGGTGCCTGCCACGGGGCGTCCTCTGCTCTCAGTGCCTTATATGTTCAACTATGGTCAGCCGTTCACCCACGTCGGTCTGATGACCACATGGCACGCGACCAAACAGTTGAACATCTATAATGGTACCACGCCTGGTTGGGACCGCTTCTTTAACACCAAATACAAATGGGGTTACATGGGCGGTTTTGCCTGGACGAGTGAAGACGCGAAGTTCAACCTGACTTCGATCTACTCGGTCAGCCATGGTCAGTTCCCGAACTTCTTCAATGCCAACACTCCAACGTATCCGTTTGGTCAAGCCTGGGCCGGTTACCGACCAGGTCAGAACAACATTCAATACGAAGGCAGCTGGCGGAACTTCTTCACCACCGTGGCGAGCTATAAGTGGTCTGACAAGCTCACTCAGGTGATGGAAACCGACCAGGGCTTTGAAAACAGTGTGGCTGGTATCGGGCCGATCGGTCAGCAGGGGCCTGTACCTGTCAACACGCCTGCCAAGCAGGTGACCTGGTATAGCTTCGGCAACTGGTACCTCTACAACTTCAGCGAAAAAGTCACCGGCGTGTGGCGTTCGGAAGTCTTCTGGGATCCATCCGGCGGCCGGACCGGTCTTCAGAACAATTACTATGGTCAAACTCTTGGCTTGATCTACAAGCCTAAGGATTGGCTCTGGATTCGTCCTGAAGTGCGATACGACTGGTCACAATTCAAACCAGCCTATATCGACAACACCAAGATGAATCAGTTCACCCTCGGCTTCGACGTCATCGTCACGTTCTAATCAGCCGGTATGAAACGAATTTTATTCGTGTGAAGGATGGAGAACCTCACGGTTTTCCATCCTTTTTTTGTGATCGGGATATATCAATGTAGTCGCTTCACCCCACCCTACAGAAACTGCGTCCTTAGCCAATCTCAACGCTCTTTGACAATCTCTGATGGGTCCTCGTCGCCGAACGAACATCCTGTATAGAGCTTCGAAGGGCCGTCTATGATCGCCAGTCGGCGGCGCGGTACACCGGTTAAATCGGCCAGTTTCTGGCTCAGTTCCTCAAGCATCCAGCGTGAATATCCTGGCCAGTAAGCCACCAGATTTCCCTGCTTGTCGACCAGCGCCGTAAACGCCGAATTCGTGGCCTCCCATTTTCTCATCGTGGCACTGGTCGGATCAAATGC
>CAMBZY010000441.1 GCA_945872325.1 Candidatus Kuenenia stuttgartensis
GTGGCTGGTGTATTCGCAGAAGCAGAGGTCGGTGATGACAACCAGTTGCGGGGCACGTTTTTTGATCAGCCTGACGGCCTCTTGAACAATCCCGTGGTCGTGGCAGCCGATCTGGCCGGTGTCGTCTTTGTCGTGGGGGATACCGAAGATCAGAACGGCTGGAATTTTCAGGCTGACCACTTGATCCACAATTTCGTGGAGACGGTCGAGGGACCATTGGAACTGGCCTGGCATGGACTTGATCTCGCGTTTGAGATTGGTCCCATGATAGACAAACAGTGGGTAGACCAGATCTTCAACCCTTAGGTGATTCTCGCGGACCATGTCTCGCAGGCCTGGCAGGCTTCTGAGCCTTCGCATGCGCATCTGGGGAAAAACGGGTTGATTCATGGCAATGGGCTCGTTTCTGAGAACATCCAGTCTGTGGTCGAAAGCTTGCCTGAATTATGCACAAATGGACCGCTTTGATGCCAGTGGTTCGACCCGGGCAAAGCGTTTATTGCGCTACAACCGTTACAGGTGTCGAAAACTCCGCTGGCCGTGACTCTATCATTCTGATCAGTCAATGGTTTACAATAAGATTATTCCGGTCAGGAAAAATTGAACCAATAGGAAGGTGGATAACCTATGGACGCATATTTTGATCCTCGTATGAAGAGGATGAACGGTCATCAGAAAACCACCAAAACCAACGGAACGAACGGTCACCACGGCCCTAACGGACACAGCAAAATGGCTGAGCTTGTGACCAAGCCAAAGCCTGTGGAGGAAGTCTCGGAGAGTCGTTCGCGGATTGAGTGGGTGGAGAGTTTAGGCCTTTTCGTTTTGCATGACGAGAGTGTGATCCAGAGAGCCAACCGGCGGTTTTGCAGCCGGGTGATTGATGTGCTGGCCAAGTCGAGGAAGGTGCGATTGGCACATGTTCACATGGAGAATCACGAGTTTGTCGTGCAGTTTACGAATCCGAAAACGGATCGTGCGGAGGCCGCCAGAATTTTAGGAGAAGCAGTGCGACTGGCCGCCATGCCGATCCCATCAGGCATGGACGATGAGAGCGTTATGTCGCCACGGTGGACAGGATTAACGGCGTTTGCCTCTGAGAATGGCTTGATTACGAGCTGGAGAACGCGTGAGTTGGGAAAGAATCGACTGAGGATTTATGGGGAATCGCTCAATCGGCCAGAGTCAGACCCAGCCGAGCTGTTGCTTTTGATACCGAGCCTCAAATCTATACACAGACGCTGGTTAAGTTCTGGAGTTACGGTGCGGTTCGATTCTGAACAGATTCGAGCATTGGACTTGGTGGGAGCGATTGACACGATCTTCAGGCTTGAAGCGGCGAGCTTGTTACCGGACGAGAATGAAAATCCGCTGGCATCCACCAGCCTGGTTCGGCGAGCGTGGCACCTATCACTGGCCGGTGGATCGTTTGCAGGTGCGATTGTTGGGCTGATTGTACCTGGAATTCCAACTGTCCCGTTTGTTTTATTGACGAGCTATCATCTGGCCAAGGGGTCAGCGACCATAAACCGATATTTCCTGAGGATGCCCCTGTTTGGATCCCTGGCACACGATTGGTCGGACGGTCACTACATTCGTCCTATCAACAAATTTTATTTGATTACCATCACATCAGGTATCATTGCGGTGACACTGTCTGTAACGACACTGACGCCGGGTATTTTGGTGGCAGTCGGAACGGTTTTTGTGATCACCACTTTCTCGGTATTACAAACTCCAAGCGAGCCACAGATGGGGATGGTTCCGAAGGTGGGGATAAGTCGAGGTCTGAGATCGTTGCCAGCGATGGGGTGAAATGAGAGTTGCGATTATCTGTGAAAGATCTGTGGGAATTTTAAAGCTTTGTAAAGGTATGCCAGGAAGTTCATGCTTATCGGGAAGTTGTTTTTCCATGTCCCTATGAGGGAATTTCAAGCATAAACGGGGAAATTATCGACTGCCAGTTTAATTGTTTTCAGGAACTTTCTACCCTGACCTGTGTCGATGAGTTGCTGCCAGACTTGAAATTTTTCGGTAACAGGAGTATTCGTAGGTGAATGATGAGGCCATGGGTATTCTGGATTTGGCCCATCGTTTGAAAGGGCAGGCGCCAGGTGCTCAAGGCTATAGGCCAGTGGATCAATCCTGCGAATCCAATCTTGCAAACCTTCAAAATTCGTGAAGTTAAGAGCTTTGATGACTTGAGATCTTTGGGATTGCTGAACACCTCCAAGTGCTCGCAAAAACTTAATGAATGCTACATGTCGCTGCGGAGGAGGGGTTCCTGATCTCCAGAAATAACCTTTGGCAAGTTTTTCTGTCACCATTTGAAGGTAGTGAAGTTGATGGCACTGAGCTTTATCTTGGGACTTGAGGAGCTCAAAGATGTCATAATCTGATTTCGCCTGTTGCCACCATAAGTTCTGAAACTCGTTCATGAAATCGGTTCGATTCTATTTGAGAGGTTGCTTGTTATTAAGCGTCCAGCCTTGGGGTAAATGCAATAATGGAGTCGTTTGATTGATCAGATCCCATTGGGCTGGAGTCACGTCTAAAACATACAATTTGTGTTCGTTTTCTGAACCTGTATCCACACCAAAGTCGATCGCTTCGAGACAAGTCTCATTTGTTTCGGGAATCAGTTTATTGATTTCTATTAACCGAATTTCACGAGCGTCCGCACCGTTTGGCAAGTAGTAAATGGAAACAATCCCAGGGTCGGTTCTGAGATGCTGAGTGGCGTACCATCGCGCCATTGCATCCCTATCGAATATGGCCGTAGACATGAGAAACGCTCTCCCGGAAAAAGTGGATCGGTACCAATCAAACTACACCGCCATAGTATCCCTTTGATTTGAAATGAGTATATCATGCATTAGGCAAGCGAAACAAGTGATATATCAGATTGGATCAGGATGATGGCCATTTGCATTTCCCAAAAATCGCAGTCGTGTCTCATATTTAAAAGGGTGAAGAGCCCAAACTCTCCACCCTTTTCATAAAACGTAACTGAATTGGTCGCGCCCAAACTCACTTCGTCCGATAAGCCCTCTGTGGCCTCTGACGAAGGCTGTTGGCTTCATCGTCGTTCACAAACATGGTGGTCTTGGGGTCGATGGTCAATGGCCGCTGAAGCACCCATGCCAGAGCCGCAGCATGACATGCAATGTGAGAGTGGCGCATGACTTCAGCGTTGGCACGTGGCAACTTGCGCGATTTCACGCAATCAAAAAAGTCGCGGGCGTGGGTGCCTACGTCGAGTCCGTTGGCGGTCTTTCCAGGGTTTTTCAGAAATTCAGCTTTAACGGCGTCGGGCTTGATTTCAATCCCACCGTTGTCGCCCGTCTCCACCCAGCCTTCGTCGCCTACGAACCGCACGGGACAGGTCCCAAGTTCGGTGATCCAACCGTCGCGTTTGCCGAACGGTGTTTTCAGAAAGTCAATGATCAGCTTCACACCATTGGCATACATGGCCGTAACATTTGTTGGATTAGGGGTATAGGTCAGGGGCATGGTGTCGTCCGACTTGTTCGCCCACTGGCAGATATCCACCGTGTGTGCGCCCCAGTCCAGAAGCCTTGCGCCGGAGTCAAAATCCCAATATCCACGCCAGCCGCCGGACACATACTTCGAGTT
>CAMBZY010000442.1 GCA_945872325.1 Candidatus Kuenenia stuttgartensis
CTCCAGGAAATGCTCGACACCGAGCTTGCAGGCGGACATGGGGGCGGTATTTTTCAGGGGGTTTTCAAGCCAGAGCTTGTGGAGTTTCTGATAGTCTTCAAGTGCCTTCTGGTCAAACAGATCGCCCGCTTTATTGGCCAGTTTTTCAGCCTCCAGCAACATGACCCGTTCGTGTTCGCCCTTCTGCCACATGGCAAACGCGAGTTCGTGGACGATTTCAAGTTGTTCAGGAGTTTCCGGATGTCGGGATTCGATCAGTTCGAGTTCAATCAAGCCAAGTTCGGCCTCACGGCCTTTGGGGATATGGCAAAGTCCAGAAAGCCCGTGCCTGACAGCATTCCCAGCTGGTGTGGTGTTCATTTGATATTATTCTTTCCTCAATTGGCTGGTTTTAGAAACGCGGTCAGGAAACGAGGCAATCCCGTATCGAACACAAAATATATCCCGTATACGGCAAGTCGTGAATACGGCAAATGGATCAGAGATAAATGCAAGCAAGTAACAATAGGTATTACCGGAATATTTTAAGTGCGAAAGGTGAGTTGAAACCCACCCTGCTTGTTCTAGCGGGTCTTGGCCTAGCCCCGGTACGCAGGTTTTAAAACTGGATGTTATTCCGGACGGATCCTAAACCTTAATCATGCTCAGAAGCGTATTTCTGCAGGCACGGGCCCCTGACCGGCCGGGGTTTTGCCCCTGCATAACATGTTGCCTCACTTTACATTACGAATCGCCGTTGGGCTCCGCCCCAAAGCTCAGTCTCAAACTCCAGATTTCAGAATGAGAGGGTTATAAGGACCAGGCGAGAAATAACTTCCGCTTTTTAGACCAATCGTAGCCAAGCACAACTTGGCTGTTATCTAGCCGGTCTTGGCGCAAGCCCCGGTTGTTTATCTTCCGCGAACCGGGGGCTAGATTCATACACCCCGGTTATTTAGCTTCCGCGAATCTGCGGCTAGATTCAAACCAAGAAACCGGGGGATATCGCCTCTTATCTAGCCGGTCTTGGCGCTAGCCCCGGTTAATTGGTTTTGAAAATCGGAAGTTATTTTCAGCCTGTTCTAAGTGCGAAAGGCGGGTTGCAACTGGCGACCAGGATACATCGCCACACCCATGATTATGAGATAGAAGCCAAAAAAAATCAGGATGAGTGTCAAATCATCCGAATTGCCACCATTTGGATTCTTGGGCATGACATGCATGAGGATCAGCACACAATCAACCATGACCAACATCAGGATCCCAATACAGAAAATCAACTTCTGTACGATTCGGAATCTCTTTGAGCAGTGATTATTGCGAATCAACTCCATACCGGTGTAATAACGAATCAAAACGGCCATGACCGGCACCACAAGAGATGCTATTTCGATGGCCCCGCGACGGCCGGGAAAGAAGATTTCAATGCATTGAGGTATGTACCAGACGGCCAATGGCAAAAGCCCATCCCAGCTCACCAAACGAATCCACCATCTGGAGATTGTCATCTGTATTGATTTCCAGGAATAATTATTATTATCAACCCATTGACAGGCAAGCCCACGCGCCTGCCTGTCAAATGCAATTCAAATCAAGCCTTGATCTGGGCCAGTGTGGCTGGATCCCAGCCCAGAACTTTGCCGGTCTCAATGCTCTCGTTAGCCAGCAGGGCTGGTGCGGCGGCCCTCAGGCCGAAGGTGGCATCTTCATAAACCGGAGTCCTCTCGCGAACACTCTGGAAGAAGAAATTGAAGTGATCCAGCCGCTCATTATAGCCTGCTGGAACGGCGAATCTGGAGACTTCCTTTTTCGGTGTCTTGATCGACTCCGGAGGATGCTCAGCCCGCCACTTCTTGCCAAAAACCGACTGCTGGTCGGCAGAGAAAGTCGTGACTGAATTGTAGCCCTTCAAAACTGCCGTTTCACTTGATGGCATCATGCCCAGACGGGTCAGGGTGAGGTCGGTGAAGGTCACACTGATCACGCCTTCGCTACCGACGAACCGGAACATGGTTTCAGGGCCGCCGCCGTCTGCAAAATTGCACTGCATGGCTACGGTGAAAGAGCCGTGTTTTTCGGTTTGTGGATAGTCGTAAAGCGCCATGACAAAGTCAGGGACATCGCGGCCATCGGTCCAGTATCGAGTACCGCCAAAGCCAGCCACCCGGTTCGGGCCCTGAGAACTGGTGGCGTGATGAATGCCAGTGAGGAGGTGCACAAAAAGGTCGCCGGCCACAGCCGTTCCGTAGTCTTTATAGTTCCTCCAGCGGAAGAAGCGGGTGGGGTCGAACGGAATCTTAGGGGCATCGCCCAAAAACTTGTCCCAATCACAGGTCTCAGCGCTGGCATCGGTCGGGATCGAATATTGCCAGGCGCCGATGGAGGAATTGCGATTATAGCGGGCCTCGACAGAGTTGATCTTGCCAATGGCACCGGCTGAGATCAGGTCGCGAACCTTGTCGTAAACGATGGAGCTGGCATACTGGCTACCCACTTGAAACACAGCCCCTGTGGCCTTCTGGGTGGCGATGATGTCAGCCCCCTGCCCGATCTTCTGCACCATCGGCTTTTCGCAATAAACGGCCTTTCCAGCCTTCATGGCATCGACCGCCATTTTGGAATGCCAGTGGTCGGGAGTACAGACGAGGACAGCGTCTATATCCTTTCGATCCAGAATCTCGCGATAATCGCCATAAGCTTTAACCTGCTTGCCATAGACTTCCTGAGCATGTGTGCGGCGGCCAGAATAAGCGTCGGCCACGGCCACAAGCTCCACGCCGGGAACCTTCAGGGCTGTGTCGGTGTCGATAAAGCCGATGATGCCCATGCCGATGGTGGCGATACGAATCTTCTCGTTCGGACTTTTGGGAGCAGCCGGGAGAGGACGTCTGGCCAACTCTGTGACTGGGACGGTTTGGCCAAGCGCTGAAGCCGCCAAGGGGGTGATGGCTGAACCTGCTGCAAATTGGCGGAGGAAGTGACGGCGCGGGGTACTCATGATTTGCGAATCCTCAACTTGAACGTGACGGTGCGAAATGGATTCAAAGCATTTTGATGTTTTGAATGGTTCGGATCAATCGAAAAGTGATCGCCCTGCCCCAAATCTTTTGAAAGGCGCGGATCGTAATTGCACTGGCAATGGCTACGTTTAGCGAATAGGCTAGTAGCAGATTGATGGATCGATGGATCCATTTGTGGACTGAAAATGACACGGAAAAGGATCGAGAAATCATGATCGAGAATGATATCAGCCGGCGGACTTTTGCCAGAACGAGCCTGGCGACGGGCTTTGCAGCCGCCGTTTTGCCAGTCGGAGCCGACACCATCACGACCGACACAGCCGGTCTGGAAGCAGGCGAGGTGAAGATCAAGGTTAAGGACGGTGAGATACCGGCCTATCGTGCCATGCCATCATCAGGCAAGGATTTTCCGGTCGTTTTGGTGGTCCAGGAAATCTTTGGCGTTCATGAGCATATTAAGGACGTATGCCGGAGGTTTGCCAAGAAAGGTTATCTGGCCATTGCGCCTGATCTTTATGTCCGTCAGGGAGATGTATCCAATTTGACCGCGTTCCCGGAGATTCTCAAGATCGTTTCCAAGGTGCCTGATGAGCAGGTGATGTCTGACCTGGACTCGACCGTTACCTGGGCCAAAG
>CAMBZY010000443.1 GCA_945872325.1 Candidatus Kuenenia stuttgartensis
AGGTCCGTTGCGGAGAGTCTGGGAATTGCTCGACCAGCATGTTGGAAGCGAGCGTTGACACGTTCAATGGTACTCGGTTCAGGATCGTAAATGGAGGTAATGTTGAGACCTGAAATTTTCAGGGAGGCATCGACAAGTTGCAGGCCTCGCGAACCCAGGCCGAGGATTCCGAGTCGGATAGGACTGGTTCCAGAGGCGGCAGAGAGTTCGGATTCAAGTAATAAAGGGGCTGTTACGGCACCGGTGACGGCGTAGCTTGCGGCGGCTGAAAATCGGCTGAAGAAGTCGCGACGGGAGACCCTATCTCGAAGTGGTGTCGATGGTTTGGTGGGGAGAGTCATCAGTTGCGAATCTTCTGGAAGGTGTCTCAAGAGAGGTTGATCAAAGCCCCATTTTCAGGCTCCCCCACTGCCCAACGTCGCTAATAATATGTTAATATATGGGATCAGGCGTTGGCAAGAGAATGCCTTCGCGACCAAGGGTGCAGCAAGACGCAGGATCAGGTTCGAAAAAAAACAATGGCCAAGCACATATTCGTCACCGGCGGTGTGGTCAGTTCACTCGGCAAGGGCCTGACATCGGCTTCGGTCGGTATGTTACTTGAGCGACGGGGGTTGCGGATTCGTCTTCAGAAGTTTGACCCCTATATCAACGTGGATCCAGGCACGATGAGCCCTTATCAGCACGGCGAAGTTTACGTGCTTGACGATGGTGCGGAGACGGATCTGGACCTCGGCCATTACGAGCGGTTTACGAACTCTCTGTTGAATCGCGATTCGAACACAACGACTGGTAAAATTTACCTTTCCGTGATTCAAAAAGAGCGCGAAGGCAGCTACTACGACGGCAATACGGTTCAGGTGATTCCGCACGTCACCGACGAAATCAAGGACATGGTTTATCGGCTGGCGACGGACGATGTGGATGTGGTGATCACCGAAATTGGTGGGACCATTGGCGACATCGAAAGTCTTCCGTTTCTGGAAGCCATTCGCCAGTTTGCTCTGGAAGTGGGCCGTGAGAACTGCCTTTACATCCACTTGACGCTTGTGCCTTATCTCAAGGCGGCCGGTGAGCTTAAGACCAAGCCGACCCAACATTCCGTAGGACAGATGCGTCAGATCGGGATCCAGCCCGACATTCTGATTTGCCGGACAGAGCATCCGATTCCTCAGCATGAGAAGGACAAAATCGCTTTGTTCTGTAATGTAGAGAAAAAGGCTGTTATTGAAGAACGCGACAAAGAATTCACGATTTACGAAGTCCCTCTATCGTTGGTCAACAACGGGCTTGACGACTTGATCGTAAAGCGTTTGGGGCTAAAGGCGGGGCCGCTTGATATCGCTGACTGGAGAGCCTTGGTCGATCGCGTCAAACAGCCGAAGCACGAAGTCACGATCGCGGTGGTGGGCAAGTACATTAAGCATCGTGATGCTTATAAATCGGTTTATGAGTCACTGGATCATGCCGGAATTTCGCATCGTGCCCGAGTGATGGTTCGACGGGTCGAGTCGGAGGACATTTCCAGCCAGGGTGCGGAAGCATTGCTGGGCGGGGTTGACGGAATCTTGATACCAGGCGGATTCGGAATGCGGGGTGTTGAGGGCAAAATTGAAGCCATTCGCTATGCCCGCAAGCAAAACATCCCATTTTTTGGAATCTGTCTGGGCATGCAGTGTGCTGTGATCGAATTTGCGCGTGATGAAATTGGGCTTTTGGACGCGAACAGTACCGAGTTTGATCAGGACACTCAGCATCCTGTCATTTCCTTGATGGCGGATCAGAGAGAGGTCAATGAGCGTGGGGGGACCATGCGTCTGGGCCTCTGGCCATGCCAACTTCAAGAGGGTTCACTGGCCCATAAGGCGTATGGGAAGCTGGATATTCAGGAGCGGCACAGGCATCGTTATGAGGTGAACAACGATTTCCGCGAACGATTGATTCAGGCAGGACTGACTCCAACGGGGGTGTCGCCGGACGGGACTCTGGTGGAGATTGTTGAGTGCAAGGATCATCCGTGGTTTCTGGCCGTTCAGTTTCACCCAGAATTTCTGTCAAAACCGACGAAGTCGCATCCTTTGTTCCGTGATTTCATTGGAGCATCGCTTCTCAAACGGCAATCAAAACGAGCAGAACTCGTTTGATTTTAGTGTGCTAAACGAGAAGATATCTGCGTAGATGACGGATTCGAAAGGCGACTTAAAAGTGGCGGAACATTCAGGCGAATTTCGCGGATATCTTGCAGGGGTTGGCGAATCGGTTCAGGTGATCATTCATGTGGAAGATCGCCGGATATGCTCTGTCCGATACGAACCCCAGGCCAAGGCTGGTGAGGGCGATTCGAGGATCTGGATTCTACCAGCGGTTTGGGATATTCAGACGAACGGTCGCTGGGGAATCTCGTTTAGCGACTCGAATCTGACGGTTCAGCAGGTGATCCAAATCGTTCGTGCCCAGCCATCGCTTGGGACGACCCGGATTCTTCCCACGTTAATCACAGCCAGTCGGGAAAGCTATCTGCATGGTGTCAGAACGATCGCTGAGGCTTGCGATTCTGACCCGATGGTCAACTCGATGGTGGCTGGGATCCATTTGGAAGGGCCGGCCATCTCAGAGGTTGATGGGTATAGGGGAGCTCATCCGGCTGAGCATGTCAGGGACTGGAAGTTCAGTGATTTTAGAGAGTTACAGGAAGCGTCCGGAAATCGAATCAAACTGGTGACACTGGCTCCAGAACGGCCTGGAAGCGAGGAGTTCATTCGATCCGTGACGTCTGAAGGCGTTGTGGTCAGTATTGGGCATACAAATGCCAGTGACCTGCAAATTCAAAATGCGGTAGTTGCCGGAGCAAGGCTCAGCACGCATCTGGGGAACGGGATCGCGATGCAGTTGCCGCGACATCCGAACCAGATCTGGATTCAGGCAGCGGAGGACAGGCTTTGTGCATCGTTGATTTGCGATGGGCACCATCTCTCGAACGATGTGATTAAGGTGCTGGCCCGGGCCAAGGGGGCTGAAAGGCTGATTTTGGTCAGTGACCATAGTCCATTGGCGGGTATGCCGGTGGGAGCATACGGCGCATGGTCGGTAGATCCTTCTGGCAAAATCGTGGTGACTGGGACGCCTTATCTAGCGGGTTCGAACCAGAATCTGACAGATGGGTTATCGAAATTGATGGAAGCGACGGGATGGGATTTTGAAGCGGTTTCGGCAACTGTCACGACCAATCCTGGACGGTTACTGGGAATGCCGTTGCCGTTTCTGAATATCGGAGACTTTTGGGAAGGATCGATCTGGGCAGTGAATGAGGTTGATGGAAGTCGTTCGATCAAAGTGCTTGAGACATGGATTCAGGGCGAGCGGTTTGAAGTTGGTTGAAGAACGTTGGCCAGTAATAAGTCCCCGTTTTAAAAAATAATCAACCGGGGATGGCACAATCTTCCTAGCCGGGCTTGGCGATAGCCCCGGTTACGCAGTTCAGAAACCAAACGGGATGGCACAGTCTTCCTAGCCGGGCTTGGCGATAGCCCCGGTTACGCATTTCAAAACAAACCCCGGATAGCACAATCTTTCTAGCCGGGCTTGGCGCTAGCCCCGGTTACGCAAATCCAAAACCAACCGGGGCTAGCGCCA
>CAMBZY010000444.1 GCA_945872325.1 Candidatus Kuenenia stuttgartensis
TCCGTCACGGGAGTGACCGATGTCATGGCCTGACTGATATAAAATGCAATCGAGTCATCCGATGGGATCAAGCCGTAACCCTGACGCTCACGAGGTGTCACATAGCTTGTTCGCCCCTTAAATAGAATTGACTCGTTTTTGACGATTTCCCGGTCAAGCAGAGGCCTCAAACCTTCGGCTGATACCGTGAATAAAATGTTGGGCGATGTCCATCTCGATTTAATCGTTGTAATAATTTGATCGGCGTCGGGCCATTGAGTCTGCTTCAGTTTTGCGGAAAGCTTCTCGACAAGGTCGCGGATTTTTTCGCGTGCATCCACTCGAAGGCCTGTTTTATCTGCGGACTCATACTGCTCCAAGGCTACAGTCAAGGGCTGTACGAGATCTTTGTAAATGGCTTTGTGTTCGTCCGTGACCCAGGCATCGCCCCGTTTGATGGCATCGCGGGCGGATACGGCGTACTCGACAGCATTTAAACGCGGCATGATCCAGCGTTCCAGAGCGATTGCAACTTCTCCAGCGGCCGGATCGTAAGCGGACCAGGCAGTCCACTGGGCTGTATCAGTTTTGAGTGCTTTGTAAGCTGCGAGTCGTGCATCCAGATCGGTCGTTTTAACGAGCTTGGAGAGGTAATCATCTAATTTTTGAGCGGCTGATTTCAATTCCGCCGTGACTGTGGGAGATAATTTCGCCAGTTGATCCTGAACATTTCGATATGTTGGAGCGACATTCGCGGCCGTGACAAGAGTGAAGCTGCCCAGGGAGAGCATCAATGAAGCTAATATTCGGGCTTTGAGTCGCATCTTACGCATCCTGATCTGACAATTGTTATCCATACGATATCCAGCCTCAGAGCATCTCGTCATTTTTGAAATCATGGATTTCTAGATGTGAAGATGGGGCATGGCTGACGATTGAGATGAATGCAACAGAGACCTGTCCAGCATCCAAGCTCAACACCTATCATTTACGATCGGCCCGTAGGCGTCAAGGAAGATTGCTCAAGTTAAGGGGTTTGCCGAAAGTTTTTCCAGTCCTGCGGGTTATCCAAATCAAGGTGACCATAACTATCATTCCAGGTCCATTCATAACGATTCAGCTCCGGCTTATTCCAAAGTTCGTTAAGCCCTAAATGGCATGGAATTCGGTCAATCTCGTGACGGTCATTCCAGGCCAATCCCACAGGATGCATCCCGCGCCCCTCGGGCGTCACACCTCGAATCAACGACTCCGGCCTGAACTTGCAACATTGAATCAAGGCCCTGACATAAGCGGAGTTCATATTCGGTAAGTCACTTGGTGTAAACAAGATATGAGATGGATCAGGCTGAATGGCCGATCGGATCCAACCTTCGAGATATCTGATCCCAGCCACGATCGAATCTCGCATCTCTTCCGGATGAGGATCGACGTGAAGAGCAACGCCTTCATGGATTTTCACCTGATTGCCAATCAAGCTGTAAGTCTCTACCTCTATGGGACCTAAGACAACGACAACTGGCCCTGCTCCACCCTCTGTCAGCTGCTCCATCACATGTTGAATCAACAATTTATCGGTGCCTGGAACGGGTTCAAGGAGCTTGGGCCGGCCGTATCGACGACTTCGTCCAGCGGCTGCCAGAATCACGGGCAAGCCATTGGTTTTGATCCGTTCTACAGCTTGATTCTGTGTCATTCAAAAGCCTTTATATCCCCTGTATGAAACGATACTTAGAACAGTTACAAACTATTTACAGGAAATGACTTCCGCTCGTGTGTGGCCTGGATCTTGATCGTTAGGATTTGCTGGATTGACATGAGCAGATGGACCAGACAATTTCCGGGCATCGGGTTCGCCCAAATTTCGCCAGGCGATCAATTCTGCGACGACACTGACGGCGATTTCAAAGATCGTTTGAGAGCCGATGGGCAGACCAATCGGAGCCTTGACTCTGGCCAGGGAATCGTTTGGAAGTCCTTCTTCACGAAGCGATTCGGTGATCATTTTGATCTTTCGACGGCTCCCGATCAAGCCAACATAAGTTGCAGGCGTACTGGCAAGAAGTCCCAAAGCTTCCTGGTCGTGGCCATGGCCTCTGGTGACGATGAGGGCGTAAGTACGGGCTGAAATGGCAATTTCCGTGAGGATCTTTTCAAATGGGCCGACGTGAATTTCGGTGGCTGAGGGGAACCTTTCGAGGTTTGCAAACTGGGCCCGATCATCGGCGATGATGACTTCAAAGCCTGCTCTGGCAGAGAGTTCGGCAACAGCCTGACCAACGTGCCCTGCCCCAACTATCAGAAGTTGAATCCGGGCGGGCCACTGAATGACAGAGACTCCATTTTCGGTCACGGGACGCTGGACAGTCGCCTTTGCAGAACGAATAGAATCGCGAAGTTGATCTGATGGAGCAGTCGGCCAAGCGGCTGCAAACTGACCCTGATAATCGACCAGAACCCTCTGTCCAATAATAGATTGAGTCGAGTCATTGGATTGCTGAACAATGGCTTCGCGAAAACCATGCCCTGATTCGTCGAGCTTTGTCCAGACGCGACAATATTCGACGAAATTTTGATTACCAGCCTCGATCATTTGCGAGGTGATAATCATTTTTCCGCCACAGATCAAACCGTCGGCCCAGGCATAGTCATGGTCGAGAACATAGGAACTGACCTGACACTGATCAGGCTTTAATGTCATCAGGCTTCTGGACTTAACCTCATTTTCGACACATCCTCCACCAAGCGTACCCCACTGGCGTCCGTCGGGGGCGATGATCATATATGAACCAGCTTTTTGAGGGGTGGAGCCTCGCGTTTCAATCACCTGACAGACGATCCTTGGCTGTCCGTCAAGCAAGTCGTTGGCCAATTGGTTCATCAAATCGCGCATGACAGGCTGGCCTCGCTGATTCCCGTATTTTTCTGAGAGAAACACTAGGATAGGCCATGAACCACTTGAAACTCAAGTGTTTAAATGGGAATCAGGCAAGGCAAGCCTTGATTTGAGCGAGACTTGGCTCACGACATCCACATGCATCCGCCGGAACCTGGCTGAGGGTCGACCCGCCAATGGTTTAGGGAGGATTGGCCAAACTTTGGCTGGAACAGACTCTTGGATTCGGAACGATCCGTTTCCATCTGTTTCATATTACGAGCCATCATTTTCAGGCCTGATTCTGCGAGCTTTAACGCTTGAGCAGTCATCCGGTCGCGCTCTTCCAAAGTGGCTAGCAACGGTTCCCACTCGTCCCGTTCCTTCTTCGGCATGTACTGTAAACGCGACGCCACAGCTTGCCACAACTCTTGATCTGAAAATGTCTTATCGGTATGAATCGGGTTCATGGGAGTGGCTCCGGTCTGATACTTCGGGTGCAAGATCAAGGGTGTATTGGGCTCGAATGAGGTGAACCACTCGAACAATTACTTAATCGGCACATACTGCCCACTCGATTAATCTTTCCTAGATTATCCTTAGAATTTCTGGAACAGATAAGCCCCAATGAGGCTCAAGCCGGGTGATACGCAATTCTCAGTGATTTCGGCCTATACGATTTCGGGAATTTTGATAAAAGAGACCGATGAATAGCTCAGGATGAGTGATTGAGGTCAATCAGAAAAGATGACGACCCAGCAACGCAATCCAA
>CAMBZY010000445.1 GCA_945872325.1 Candidatus Kuenenia stuttgartensis
GTTATTTTCGGCCTGATTCTGAATCTGTATTTCAAGAACATTTGTTTATTGGATGAACTTTCATCCGGTTTTTTGTATCTTATCCATTGGCAACGTAGCGATGCTCGAAAAACGACGATTGGTCGTGCCTGCCGCAATATTCTCAACGAAATGATCGCAGATTCCATGCCTGTCTCCACCACGCTCGACTCCAAACGCTGGCAAACGGTCTTGCAACTCGTTCATCAACTGGTCGAGCCTGCTGAACTTCCAGCCGTCAGCCTGTGTGTGGGCGTTGCCGATCGACTTGAGCGGCGGCATGCCGAGGGTCGATTTGACTCCATGTCTGCATCTGATAATGCAACCGTCACGCCTGATACGCCATTTTTGGTGGCATCGCTCACCAAGCCGGTCACGGTCATGGCTGTGATGATGCTGGTCGAGCGTGGCCTGATCCGGCTCAACGATCGCATTTCCGATACCATTTCCAGCATGAACCTGCCCGACAAGAATTCCATCCGAATTCGACACCTGATGAGCCACACCTCAGGCCTTCCGGACATGCTGCCTGATAACGATCAACTGCGTGCTGCACATGCCCCACTTTCGAAATTTATTGAAAAAATCGGCTCATGCGAATTGCTTTTCGAGCCTGGGACTCGTGTGAGCTATCAAAGCATGGGCACAGCACTTCTGGCCGAACTGGTGCAGCAGGTGAGCGGTCAGAAATTCGGTGATTTCGTGAAATCAGAAATCTTCGATCCGCTTGGGATGAATGCAACTCGTTTAGGTGTCACGGGCGACGATGCACGAAAAGTCGCCAGAATCAGGATCAGCAAGGAACAGGCGGCCACGAATTGGAACTGGAACAGCCCTTACTGGCTCGGTCTGGGTGCCCCATGGGGCGGAATGACCAGCACTGCAAGCGATTTAGGGCGATTGGCCCGGCTTTTTCTGGGCGGTGGAGTGGTGGGGAGAACCCGGCTTCTGAGCAATCAAACCGTGGAACTGATGTCAACCAGCCAAATGGACGGCTACACGCGGCTTGCCGATGACGATCGCCGCCTGAACACCTGGGGCCTGGGCTGGCGCGTTTTTGGGGCCGGTGTCGGTACAAATCTGGGCGAACTGCTTTCACCTCAAGCGTTTGGGCATCATGGTGCAACCGGTACATTGATGTGGATGGACCCTTCACGTGCAGCTTATGCCGTGATTTTGACCACGCGTCCCTACGACCAGTCAGGTCCGATTCTGATGAAACTTTCGAACGCCATTTCTGCCGCTTTCGTCAGCGAATGACGGGTCAAAAATCATCAAATCTTCATCCATTCGATTGTAATTCCATCTCCTGATTCTGATAGAATCTCCAAAAGAGTGGAAAAAGGCTCACAGTCTAACCTCAAGGAATACGATCAAAATGGTTCGCAAGATTCTTGCCATCCTCGGAATCGCCTGCCTGACAACTGTTCATGCACAGGAACCGGCTCCAGCGAAAGCTCTTCGGCCCACGTGGCCAGGTCTGAAACTTGACGGGCGCGTTCTGTTGCCCAACGGATGGTCGCTGAAACCGGCTGGCCGTCAATTGAAACTTGGCGATTTGCCTGTCCAGATCACCCAGCATCCAACCGAACCGATTTTAGCCATCCTTCATGCAGGATATGGCGACCACGAGGTGGTGACTGTTGACCAGAAAACATCCAGGATTATCGGCCGGGTGAATGTGCCTTACAGCTTTTCAGGGCTGGTTTTCTCAGAAGATGGCAAGCAGTTATATGTTGGTGGAGGTTTTGACGACCTGGTTCACATTTTCGATTACAGCCAGGGATTACTGAATAACCGTCGTCAATTGCAATTCCCTGATCGCAAAGAATTTCTTGCAGAAGCAGCTCCAGAATTTGGCGAGACTCGTAAGAAAATGCGGGCCGTGGGTGGACTGGCAATTTCTGGCGATGGCAAGACGCTTTATACGAGCCACGTTTTCGGCCACAGCATTGGCCGGTTTGACCTCACAACAGGCCAGTTTATCGACGAACTGAAGCTCGAAGCAGGCAGTCACCCATATTCCATTCTGCTGGATAAAATTTCGAATCGGCTTTATGTCTCACTTTGGGGTGCTTCCAAAGTGGCTGTGGTGGATGCTTCGACATTCAAATTGGGTGGAAGCCTTGAGACTCAGGAGCATCCTAACGAGCTTTTGATCAACAAAAGCGGTAGCACCCTGTTTGTAGCCAATGCGAATCGAAATACAGTCAGTGTTTTCGATACCGTCACCGGCAAGGCTCTGTCAACAATTGGAACGTCGATTGCGCCGAATGCTCCGGCAGGTTCCACTCCAAATTCGCTGGCCCTTTCACCCGACGAATCGCTTTTATTTGTGACCAATGCAAATACAAACGATGTGGCCGTAGTGAATGTGACGAACCCTGCCCGCAGTCAGGCACTTGGATTTATTCCAGTCGGCTGGTATCCGACCAGCGTTCGCATTTCAAAGGACGGCAAAACTCTGTATGTGACAAACGGCAAGGGAAACACAAGTCGCCCGAATCGTGAAGGGCCAAATCCACTGGCCTCCAACGATTCTTACGAAGGCAAGTCGCGTGATTATATTGGTCAGTTGTTTCAAGGGACCTTGTCCACGATTCCGGTACCGACCCCTAAACAACTTGCCGATATGACCCGGACGGTGCTTTCCAACAGCCCTGTGAATCCGAAGAATCCGCTGGCAGTGCGTGGTTCGGAAGCCGCTCTGGCGGAGAAGAATCCGATCCCTGCGCGTCAGGGCGACCCATCGCCGATCACCCATTGCATTTACATTATCAAAGAGAACCGGACTTATGACCAGGTTTTTGGTGATGTGAAGAAGGGCAATGGCGATCCTGATCTGTGCCTTTTCCCTGAGAAAGTCACGCCCAATATGCACGCTCTGGCCGAAGAGTTTGTGCTTTTCGACAATTTCTATGTCGAAAGTGAAGTCTCTGCGGATGGCCATGAATGGACCATGGCCGGATATGCAACAGACTTTGTAGAGCGTCTGTGGCCAATCGGTTATCGTGGAGACCGTCGGGTTCCGTATCCAGCTGAAGCCAAGTTCCCGATTGCAACTCCGGCTGGTGGATATTTGTTCGATCGGGCGGCGGCCAAAAATGTGAGCTATCGAAGCTATGGCGAATTTGTCAACAACGGAGCCACACCAGCTGACCCTGCCACCACGACATACAAAGCTCTTGAAGGCCACTTCGACCCGAAATTCCGGAGCTACGACCTTTCTTATCCGGATGCAAAACGTGCAGAAAGATTTCTCGAAGAACTTTCTGAGTTTGAAGCCAAGGGCGATATGCCCAAGCTGATTGTATTAAGACTTGGAAACGACCACACCTCAGGCACTCGGCCAGGTGCACCGACCCCGACCGCCATGGTGGCTGAGAATGATCTGGCAGTGGGCATGGTGGTGGAAGGGTTGTCGAAGTCGAAGTTCTGGAAGAATCTGGCGATTTTTGTCGTGGAAGATGATGCCCAGAATGGTTCTGATCATGTGGATGCACACCGGTCAACCGCTTTGGTGGTCAGCCCTTACACGAAGCGTAACATTGTCGATTCCACGATGTACACCACTTGCTCAATGCTGCGGACCATGGAACT
>CAMBZY010000446.1 GCA_945872325.1 Candidatus Kuenenia stuttgartensis
GGTGGCCTCTTTGCAAAACTTGGGAAAGCGACTTATCTGGTTGGTATGGCAGCATTTATCGGGGGGATTCTACTTGAAATCTATGGATTCTACCTGCGGATCATGATCTCAGGCTGGGCGCCCGTAACAAACATGTACGAAACCGTGATCTGGGTCGCCCTTGTCACGGCCGTTCTGGGTCTGGCTCTGGAGCTGATCTATCGCAAGATTTATGCAGCCACAGCCGCGACTGGTGTTGCTTTAATGGCCACATTGCTGGCGGCCAACGTATCATTGCTCGACCCTGAGATTCGCAGCCTCCAGCCCGTCCTTCGGTCCAACTACTGGCTGACGATCCACGTTTTGACGATTGTTTCAAGCTATGCCGCATTTGCGCTGGCACTCGGACTTGGTCTGCTGGCCACAGGTTATTACCTGACAGCCACTTACCGCCGATCCCCCGGCTTCGCTCAACTCATTGCACCTGCACTGGCAGGCCTCCCAATCGGGTTGTTCGGATATCTGGCAGTGACGGGCAAAGCTGGCGAATTCGTGACCTCAGAAAGTGGTTACTATCTCTCGTTCCTGACAGCACTTGCAGGAATGATGCTGGTTGTGGCATCGGTGTCGTCGATTTTGGGAGAACTGATCGCTCGAGCCTTGTTCCGCTCCTATGAAGCCGCAGGGGTGGTCAATATGGCGGTGGAATTCGATGAAGAATCGGCCGAGGCTGAATCGCTTCAATCTGCTCAGTCTGAAGGACTTAAGCAGGCTAATGCAGCTGGGACAACAGCTGTGATGGAACCACCTTCAAAGGTAGTGAAATCGAAGGCTGCGAATTTGGTGGATCAGATCCGGAAGTCATCGACGCAGGCTATGGAACCCACATCTCCGCGTGAGCGTTCGATGATGAACACGGCGGCCAAAATCAAGCCACTTTCCACATTCATTTACAGGGCCATGCAGGTCGGCGTTCTGCTGGTGGCTGCTGGAACGATTCTGGGCGGAGTTTGGGCTGACTATTCGTGGGGCCGATTCTGGGGATGGGATCCAAAGGAAGTCTGGGCCTTGATCGTACTGCTGGTCTATCTGGTGCCTCTGCACGGCCGATTCGCAGGCTGGGTGAACACGTTCGGGCTGGTGGCATCTTCGGTCGTCTGCTTCATGAGCGTGATGATGGCCTGGTATGGCGTGAACTTTGTGCTTGGTGTCGGTCTTCACAGCTATGGATTTGTCGAAGGCGGCAGTCAGGGCGTGGTGATGACCGCGATTGCAGCCGTCTGTGCTGTGGTTGGCGGAGCTTGGTGGAGACGACACCTGGGCCAGAAATTGGTCGGCTGATTTCGAAAAAGAAATCAATTATAGAATTGGACATATCAGGGATAAATTCGATTTATCCCTGATATTTTTTGTGCGTTTTGATTTCAGGATTTTTTAAGATTCATAACAGATTTGAGCAACGCATTGGTCGATTCTCTACCAAATCGCTTTTGCGTGAGTCGAACAATCGGATACCCAAGTCTCACAAGAAAATGCCTTGGTTTTGAAAATGCCAGTATGTCAAACCAGACACTGTTATCCTCATGATTCCATTCAATCAAAAAACGCTCTTCTCCGATTGCCGCATGGTCTGGCAAGGTTCCGTAAGCGAATCCAAATCGGCTGACGGGGCCTGATTCATCGACTACATAAATGATCTGGCAGGCGTTAATCCAAACCAATCCAATCGCACGAGCAACAACTGCGACAGATTCTCCCACCTGAATCGGGACTTGAGAGGGTTGAACCTTAACCCAGCCGAGCTTAAACTGATCCCAATTCTTCAGACTTTCGACAGCAAGTCGGTAAATCTGCTCACCTTCACCAAGTTTGATACGTGTCGAGTCAACCACAAAGTCAGCAGGTGGAGTATGAGAGGAGTATCCTACGGAATCGTAAGAGAATCCAAGTTTTCCTTGCTGCAAGAGGAATTCCCGTATCAAATCATCGGATGGAGCTCGTAACCGGAGCATGAATTCCTCAATCTTCCAGGCAATGCCCAGATTATTATTCTCTGGCAATCGCAATCACTATATTATAGTAGGCATAAGGCAACTGGAATCTCCACGGTGAAGTGAGGTAGACGATGGAGCCAATCGAATCAATCGGCCACAGTCAATCGAAATTGCAGGCTGTTTTATTAACAGGAGTAAGTGGTTATGTCGGTGGTCGGCTCTTGAAATTACTTGAAAAAGAACCCGTGGTTTTAAGGTGCCTTGCTCGCAATACGGCGAAGATAAAAGATTTTGTGGCAAAATCCACAGAGGTGGTTCAGGGCGATGTGATGGACCGGCCATCGCTTGAGAAAGCGATGCAAGGTGTTCATACAGCATATTATCTGATCCACATGATGTCGGGCTCGAAAGATTTCGAGAAGCAGGACAGGCAAGCTGCGATCAACTTTGCAGAAGCCGCTAAAAACGCCGGTGTCAAGCGTATCATTTACCTCGGTGGTCTGGGCGACGACAATACAGAAGGGCTTTCACCTCACTTGAGGAGTCGCCATGAAGTCGGCAAGATTTTCCTCGATTCTGGCGTAGAGACCATCGAATTTCGTGCCTCACTGGTCATCGGAGAAGGCAGCATCTCGTTTGACCTCGTAAAGACTCTCACCGATCGGTTGCCGGTCATGCTCTGCCCACGATGGCTGACGACCCCCACTCAGCCTATCGCTGTCGACGATGTCCTGTCTTACCTCATGGCAGCAAAAGATTTACCACCAGGCGAAAGCCAGATTTTCGAGATCGGATCTGAGGACGTCACCACTTATGGCGGAATTATCCGTGAATACGCTCGCCAGAAAGGTCTCAGACGCTGGCTGATTTATGTCCCTGTCCTCACGCCTTATCTTTCAAGCCTTTGGCTGACACTCGTCAAACGATCGAGTTTTGAAGTCGGCCGACACCTGATTGAAGGGCTCAAAAATCCTACAGTGGTACAGGATCACCGTGCTTTAAAAGTCTTCCCAATTCATCCGATGAGCTTGAAAGAAGCGATTGCCATGACTATCGCACGATCATGAAATCCGATGGAAAACCCGTCGATTGGCACCAGAAAGACTGTCCGTTTAGATCCATTTGTGTGATCAAGTGAGATAATCTCTACAGGCCCGATTCTCTTCAGCCTGCTCATTTTAATTTCATAACGGTGTTGTGCCCAACCCGATGAAACGTTACAAAAGGATAAACAATTTTTGGACTACGGGTTCAATAACCTGCCTTGAGCGAGAGGCTCTCAAAGATGTTTCGAAATATCACGACTCAGAGCCATCACGCTAAAAGCCATGTGAGCAAGGGTTTCCAGCCGTCTCAGCACGATCTTTTACAAGTTGGTTCCCAGTCCCGCCGATGGTTTCTTCAGGCCGGATTAAGCGGCCTTGCAGGCCTGAGCACTGCGGATTTGCTTCGTCTTCAGGCCAGGGCAGGCACTCCAGACTCAAAAAACAATCGTAAGTCGGTGATTCTTTTCTGGCTTTCCGGTGGGCCCAGTCATATCGATATGTGGGATCCCAAGCCCGACGCGACTGACCAGATTCGTGGCCCTTTTGGGACCATCCAGACCAGATTGCCGGGCGTTCGTTTCAGCGAACATCTGCCCCG
>CAMBZY010000447.1 GCA_945872325.1 Candidatus Kuenenia stuttgartensis
AGAGGCATGCGAGCCATGGCCGCAGCCTCCCCTGCCCCGGTGGCTGGTGGTGAATCCACCTTGAGTGTAAAAGTTAAAGTGGTTTTTCATCTTGAACCAATCGAATGAGAGCTTTTGCTGAAATGTGAGGGTGGCATGGGTGGCTGCCCTTTTTTTTAAAACAGGTCATTGATCTCCAGCTACAGAGAGTTGTATTCCAAGATCTTTTAATCCCATCCATTTTGAATCACCTGACTCATCGCACAAACCCCAATGCCGACGGGCATGCAAGAGCCATCCTGTCAAGCCATGTACGGGATGAAAAACAAGGGTTGCAAGTGTTCTTCTGGTCCGGTTCAGACCTGAGCTTGCCGGGATATCCGTCGGTATTTGAAAACTAGTATGCATCTGAACTGAACTGCAACCAAGCAATCCATATTCAACCGCCGTTCTGCCTGAATCAATATCGCCAGTGCCTGATATCTCGACATTCGATTGAGTTATTTCGGGCCTGCATCTGGCAAGAACGGCAAGATTCCGATCACTTAAATCAGGCCCTCCATATGCCACACCAGCCAACCCTTCAAAAGTCTTATCGGGATTAAACAACCGATTGGCATAAACCAGAAAATCAGGCTTGCATGAATCCTCAAGACACATCCTTAATATTTCATTTTGAAATTCTTGATCTCCAACAAAGTTAAACAACTTGATTCCCAAGGACAATTGTGTTGAAGTTGCATTTCGAATCACTGAGGTGATCTCTGTCAGCCAACGCTGAATCAACTTTTCTTGTTTCCCAAGTCGATCGCCAGCAAGTGTCGGCGAGAAGTCTTTCTCGACAGGCAATAAAGATTGACTTCCCGACGCCTGCCAGGCCTTTAACAAGGCATTCAAGGTGTATTCATATTCTGTTTTTTCCCAGTTCTCATCCAGATTGGCTGGCAAATGAAATTTTACAGACGGAGCAACTATGAGGCCCGTTTCCATGGAAATGTCAAATGAGTCGCGACATAACTGGATATAATCTTCAAACGATCTCGACCAGCCTCGCCCTTTCCAGGTAATGGTCCAGCCCGACCGGCCTGATTGGCCTTTAATCGGCTCGACTTGCATTTTCGATTCGGGAATCGACCATTCTGACATCGATTGATGCCCCTCGGCATTTTGTGCAATCAATGTCTTTAAAACCACAAAGCCCAATCCCGCTGCAGCCGATTCGCGAATCTGACCAATATTCATGGTAAGTTGCCCTGAGGCTTTACCAAACGGGTTGGAAATGGGCTGGCCAGCATATCTGGCGCTAATATCCACTTGATATTTCGTAATCAAATAATGATTCAAATTGTCAGGCCACCATCCTTTTAAGCACCTGTTCCAATCCTGTTCAATCAACTTCATCATACCGGAATCGATATCAGGCGAACCTGAGAGACGCGATTGGCTTGGCATTTTATTCTGCCTGACTTTGATTACGGTGATGATTGAGCACTTATGCCAATGATTTCCATAAAGTAATCAGTCGTGGATCATCCAGCCGTTCGATAATCAAATCGGCATGTGGCATTGCATCCGCAGGGCTGAACAGATGCGGCACCCCGACTGCAAATGCACCAGCGGCCTTTGCCGCGTGAAGGCCAGCCACGCTGTCTTCAAGGACAAGCATTTTCTGCGGATGAACTCCGAGCCTGGTTGCTGCCGTTTTGTAAATCTCGGGGTCAGGCTTGCCGCGCTTGACGTCCTCACTGGTCAGGAGGAATTCAAATCGGCTGAGAATTCCATGATGCCCGATCAGACTTTCTGCATGATGGCGGCCGGAACTTGTTGCAACTGCGTGTGGAATATTTTGATTTTTCAATAGATCCAACAAGTTGATCAGACCGGGCATTGTATTTGAGTCGGTCAGCATGCGCTGATCAAACCTGAGCTTGACTTCACGCATGATTTCTAGGGTAGTTTTTTCGATCAGGCCGCCGTGGGAATGGAAGATATTGGCAGCCTCAACGGCACGGCGACCGATCATGAGGCTCATCATCTCATGGGTGAATCTACGTCCATGGTCTTTCATATAGTCGTCGGCGACGTCGAAAAAGAGATGTTCTGTGTCGAACATCAGCCCGTCCATATCGAATACGACGGCATCAAATCTCTGTTCTGGCTCCACTTCGATCCACCCTTTCCGGTGCTTGGACGATTAGAACTGCTCGATCCACTGGTCGGCTTCGTCCTGAACCTCATTCATATCTCTTTCGATCATCGCCCGATAATGTTCAAGCGTATCGCGATTGACTCCCGGAGGAACGATGATGGGCTTGGTCCCAACAGCCACGGCAGGAGAAAACGGCTTGGGGATCGCAAATTTATCCCAACTGTTGATCCTCCAGGGCTTCTTGAACGCCATTCCACCACACACGATCGGAAGTCCCGTGGTGCTTGAGAGATAGACGAGTCCGGGATGGACATGTCGTCTTGGCCCTCGTGGTCCATCGGGAGTGACACACAGATTGCCAGTTTCCATGGCCTGGAACTGGATCAGGGCCCGTGCTCCACCTCTGGTACTAGAGCCACGAACGACTCCAAACCCAAGTCTTTTAACGATTTGCGTGATAATTTCGCCATCGGCGTGTTCAGAGATCAGGATATTCATCGACGGCCAGTTCCAGTATCTGGCAGGGAATAGAATATTCTCATGAAAGAAGGCGTAAATATATCTCTGGCCTGATCTTCTAACAACAGTGGGGTTAGATTCTGGTTCACGAAAGCGGAGGTGAAAATCGAGTGTACCGACCCAGTGCTTTACAAGGTGGGAGCCAATGACACCGATTCCACGGATGACTCTTGGGTCACGGATTTTCATACTGAAACCTCCTTATCAGTCTAGGCTTTAGCCATCCTTTGACCATCGCCGGTTTTCGCAGTTCAAGCAATATCCCGAGTCATCCTAAGAGATTAGGCTCGTTTCGCCAAGTCAGGTTTTTGGAGTTTGGAATTATGATCCGAGGTTTTTACAAGGTTTGTCGGAAAATAAGCTTGAAATGGAGTAAAAAGCCTGTTATATTACTTAGGTCAAGGGGACGTAGCTCAATTGGGAGAGCACCTGCTTTGCAAGCAGGGGGTTGTCGGTTCGATCCCGATCGTCTCCACTATTTGCCTATTCAGATTTTTACCAAACGCTTTGTTTATTGCTATTTCAGCCCTTTCATAGTACTATGGGGGCAAATAACTGGGGGCAAACAGCACTTTAAAAGGGGCAAATAAGCGATGCGTCAACGCTCTAACGACCATCTGAAGCATGATGGTAAGAACTATCGAAAAATGATTCATGGTCAATTCTTCAAGGTTGCCAAGGGACACGGTGAAGACGAAGCCAGAAGGCGATTTGACATAATCGAGATGATTTTTGGCGATCTACAGAGGCAGGGTTGTTCAGAATGGACAAAGGAGGCGTTGCGTTTAGCAGACGAGATTCGTAGAGGAGGATCGCTCGTCAATTTTGAGCCACCATTAACACATGAAGGCCTCCATCACATAGCCAGAATTATCAAGGCTACAACTGAAGGGGTATCTGATGAGGAATTTAACAAGATTAAACAAGATGGAAAGTCTAT
>CAMBZY010000448.1 GCA_945872325.1 Candidatus Kuenenia stuttgartensis
CTTGCCGGCGAAGCCATTATTGCTTCGACTCTGGAAGGCTCGGGCCTGCATGTGTTGACGATGCCTGAGATGTCTAAATTTGTAATCGCACACACAGATGAAGCGAAACTGATAGGATCAGAAGCTGTTGACGGTATTGAATGCCAGAAATTCGACGTGGTTTATAGCGGTTTGAAGCTGCATATGTGGCTCGGGCCGATTGAAAATCCGTTGTTGAGGCAATTATCGGAAACAACTGTGATTTCGAAGGATGAGAAGTCGAAGCTGACGAGCAGCAGGATATCGAAATTGTCCTGGGTGACGGATCGACAGGTTCCGGATCAGGAATTTCAATTGAACCTGCCTGAAAACAGCAGGCGTGTCGACAACATTCTTCAGGCACTGAGCGAGGTTCAAAAGCAGTCTCCAGTGGGTAAGCCGGCTCCAGAGATTGCATTGGTCAACACTCAGGGCAAGTCTGTAAAACCAGCTGAATGGAAGGGCCGCAAGGTCACACTTGTATTTTGGGCTTCGTGGATGAATAACCCAGAGACAGCTTTGCAATATGCCTCCAAATTAAATACGGGTAAAAAAGCCGACGAAGCGATTTACCTGGTAAATGTTGGCGAAACGCCGGACAAAATCAGCGAGCTTCTCAAACAGGTCTCAGGCTTGCCAGAGAACCTCTTTGATCAGGATGACGATCTGGCGATTGAACTTCGCCTGAATGGGATTCCGTCGGTTGTCGAGATGGATGCGACAGGGATCGTTAGAAAGATCAGCAACACTTTCGACTCGAAATGAAATAATCTTCTTGCTGAATGCTTTTGCAGATCCACTAATACAAAAGCCCTGACCACTGGTCAGGGCTTTTTAGTTCGGTCAACTTGAATTGGTGGGAAAATCAAGATTGATGAACTGATCGCTTTCTTTTGATTTGTACCAGGAACAGGCTGATGGCAGAAGCTGCACCTAGAAGATAGGTGGAAGGTTCTGGGACGGCGACCGAGAATGAGACGGAATCCAGTGCACCGACCCGGATAACGTTAAATGACAAATTCGTGAAGGTCCCGTTGAATTTAATAACAAAACCATCATTTACGGTGTTCGTCGCACCAGTGCTTGTAAACGTGTTGCCAACCTGTTGGGCATTGTTGCCAGCGATCAGTGTGGCTGTGTTGGCCCCGAAGTCAAAGGTGTCGCCGGATTCAGTAAAGTTAACGAATAGGTAGGGGTTAGTCAGGCCTGAGCCGTTGAATGTGACAACTTGTTGGGAAGTTGCATTGCCATTGAAAGCGAGATCGATTGCACCGGCAGGTGTGATATTCGTCAAGCCGGCGTTGCTGATGAAAGAAATCGCATCCCAGTCTTGACCATTGGTGGTACCACCGTTCGATACGGCCACTGTCGTAATGGCGATGTTAATACCATTTAGAGTACCAGAACCGCTTGTCGTGACCGAACCGGAAGCGGTCCATGTTGCGTTGTCGAGGTCAATGGCGTTTATGGTTTGGCTGTTTGAAATCATCAAGCCCAGCGCGAGGAGAGCATATCGAAGTTTCATTGAGAAGATCCCTTTGATTGGGTGAACGAAGGAGAGCTAGTGAACAAAGTTGTTCAAAAGCGTAAAACAGATCTTATCTGATTGCGCAGACGACGCACTATCCGAAAAGCGCAAAGTCTCAGAAAATATCCAAAATAGATCGGTCGGTTTATACTTCCAACGGGCATGAGTGAGACATTCGGTTGACAATGCCGTACTTTTGGGTGTGGATGTATGCACCCGCATGACCCATTCGCGTGAAATCTGACCGCTCAAAGCTTAGCTTTGTTTCTGAAAGGTTTCCGATGGGAGTTCGTGAAAACGTTTTCGATATTGGTTCGCAAATCGGCTGAAGTGGCTGAATCCCCATTTCATGGCAATTCGAGTGACATTCATCTGGAGATCAGGTGAGAGGAGGTCGCGTCTTGCGGCTTCGAGTCGCAGGTTTCTGCTAAATTCAGTTGGGCTGTAACCTCGATGTTTCTGGAACCCAAGCTGGAGAGTTCGACCACTGATCCCACACGATTCCGCGATTTTAGCCAGGTTTAAACCGTCCAGCAGATGGTAGCGGATATATTCCTCAGCCATTTTGATATAAAACGGCTCCGCCACAGGATTCTCATCGAGAAAGCTCCATGCCTGCGACTGGTACTCCACCACGGCCTTAAGGAAGCTCTGTTCAAATAATTTAAGGATCAGGCCTGAATCATTAAAATCAAACGCTGGATTGTTGAGCCATTGAAGCATTCTTTGCGAAAGAACGGAAATGTTTCGCCCAAAATCGCTATTGAGTTTAATTTCAGGTAGATAGGCCGTATTTTCGAGCCGTTCCAGCCCGAGATAATTCGTCGCAAAACTTTCATATGCGGATTTATTGATGGTCACTTGGAAAGTCCGTACATGGCTCAATGGCCATGCGCTGATTTCAATACCTGAGTGCTGGAAAACGGCTTGATGATTTGAAGCATTAAAAACCTGGCCTTCAAAACGGTGTGCAGAGTGGCCGGCGATTGGGATGGAAATCAAATGACAGTCATCGAAACGAAGCGCAGAAATTGCAAGTCCTTGAACAGTTGCATTATCGCTGAAGGATGAGTTTTCGAGAATCAGGCCGTTGACATTGGAATAATAAGGAGATTCCCCGCAATAGCGGACCTCAGCATCAGGCCAGAACTTGCGCATGTCTTCGCAAGACTGATCGAGACTCGATGTCACATTTTTGTATCGGATTGATTTCATATGTGCATATTCCACCCAGTGGGTGGTATGAATTCAGGTTTTAACCCTTTGGGTCTGTCGACTTCGAGTCAACGACAATCACACAGCTTTGGTCCGGGCCGCGGGCATCGACATTCACCACCCTGCTCGACGCATACTGACCACTGGGAAAGCCTTTGACGATCGCCAGAGTGATCAGATCCACACAGATTGGAATGCCCAGAGCGGTAGAGTCGAGTGTCATGTGATAATTATGAGGGTCGTCCGACTCCTTCCTGTACAAAGCCCAGTCAAACTGACGGCGACGACGGTCGAGATCCCGGGCCGCCCGACGGGCAGTGCGTACCGAAACGCCCATTCTATCGGAAAGTCGTGAGGCTCTGTTCGACAAGGGAGCCACAATTCGTACCCTCAGGGTTCGATCGGCAGGTAGCAAAAAGCCTGCCCCCCGGCCGACAATCACCGCATCTCCCACGCGACCCACTTCCTGAATCAGATGCTCCAGATGCTCCAGATAGGTTTCCTGAGGCGCATAGTGCTGCTCTCGAAGGGGCAAGAGCCAGTCTTGAATCATCCCTGGAGCCAGTTCGTCGAGCGATTTGACCAGGTCAGGCGCAACCTGCATCCTACGTGAAATCACCTCAACCACTTCTTCGTTATAAACGGCCCAGCGCAATCGTTCCGCAACCTGGCGGGCAATAATGTCCGCGCCCGAACCAGCTTCGCGGTTTAGCCAGACGGTATTAAATTTGGCCTGAGGGGCATTCGAATCGCCCTTCGATGCACGGTTCTGGCGCGGTAGAAGGCCCTTCAACCAGCCAATCCAGCCTTGAT
>CAMBZY010000449.1 GCA_945872325.1 Candidatus Kuenenia stuttgartensis
ATGGATCAGCTTGCAAAACCTCTGACGAGTGCTGGTGCAAGTCGGGCCGAGATTGAACGTAACGTGAACTCTTTGCTGAAGAACGGTCTGGTAAGGCGAGCTGCTGAGACCTTGAATCAGGCGCTTCCTCAGGATGACGCACCAACGGAGCTATTGGAAAGGCTGGGGTCTCTATGGCTCTGGCTGGGGCGGCCCGAGGACGCTCGTCAAGCATTTGGACGGATCAAAATTGAGCCGAAAAGGCAGAGCCTGCTCGCTGCCTGCTGGATCGTGACAAACAACATGCAGGAGGCTTCGAAGTTTCTCGATGAAGCCACTGGCGTAAATTCCAGGCCGGAATCGGAGGATGAGATCGGGTTTACAGTGCTGGCGATCAAGGCCAGGCTGGCGATGGAGAAAGGCGACTTGAAGACGGCCAGATCCGTTGTTGATGGCTTGGCCAGAGTCGTGAAGACAGGGTCGCAGGCCGATGTTCTGGAGCGGCTTCGCAGGAATCTGCCAAAAACCGAGTAAAGGTTGACTGACAAATGGTTTGAAAGGCGTATGGAAAAGCCGGAACTTATCTTCGAGCTTTTCCCGAACCCGGGTAGCGTGGAATTATATAATTTAAGGATCTTTTTGTCTTGTTATTGCTTCAGGCTTGTTTTATAGGTATGCTCATACGAATGAATTTGGCGTCCAGATGGCGTTCATTTGAAGACGGTGGCTTGCAGGAGGTTTTAGGCCGATGCGCTTACCATGTGGAATTCAAAGGGTTCAATCCATGCTCACAGTCGGCTTTTGCCTACTCGGAATTGTGGGTTGTGCCCCACCGGCAAAGCAAAATTATGAGCCGAGTGCACAGGTTGCAAAACTGACGCCTGAAAATCAGGCAAGGATCCAGAAGATTCTTGCCAGACAATGTGGTTCGCCAGCCTCTCCAAAATTGCTGGGCGATCGTTTGATGAGTCCAGCACATTTGAAACGTGGCTCAGAGGTATATCGCCAATATTGCGTTCAATGCCATGGGGTTACGGGAGATGGGAACGGGCCTCAGGCTCAGTATCTGATCCCCAAACCACGCGACTATCGCCGGGGCATCTTCAAATTTACATCCACGACATACGGTTCAAAGCCTTTGCGGGATGACATTTATCGGACGATCAAACGAGGTGTGCTTGGGACATCCATGCCATCTTTCGACATGCTCCCTCCAGAAGATCTGGACGCTGTGACAGATTATGTGCTCGCACTTACCCATCGCGGAGAGTTGGAAGCCCTTCTGGCAGATGCCGTTGAGTTTGAAGGCGAACTCAATGAGGGGGCCGTTCCGGGCATGGTGGAAACGATTCAAGGTCAGTGGAAAGAGGCGTTGGCAAACGTTGTCAATCCACGCACACCCATGCCACTTTTGACCAGGGCTGATGCTGAGGCCGGCAAGAAGATCTTTCTTTCTATTGGCTGTAACAAATGTCATGGTGATGAAGGCCGTGGGGAAGTGGCTGACGAACTGCCTCCCGACATCTGGGGCAACCCGGTCAAAGCAGCTGATATTACGGCAGGAATGCTGCGTGGAGGGACGGATCCACTGGACGTATACCGGCGGATTGAGGCCGGGATCAATGGCACACCGATGCCTGCATTTCGATCTCAGTTTGAAGAGAATCCGGGAGAGGTCTGGAAGCTGGTGGCTTATGTGATGAGCGTTTACGACATGCGTCGCGACGGTATCACGCCGCCCTCCGTGATCATCAAGCCTTTGCCTGGAGTGAAATCAGCGGAAGCCAGGCAAAGCGAATGAATCGGCGTGCTGATTTCCAGAAATATTGGCCATTGGTTCAGTCATTTAAGCTTTGAAGATGGGAGCGGATCAGATCATGGAACCGAACGTGATTGAAGAGGAGTTGAAGCAGCTCAAAAAGCGTCTGAGCGAGCTTGAAAGCCAGAAAGCTGAAGACGCTCCCCCCGATGCCTGGGCACCTACCGGTCATTATGCTTACTACGAAGCCGCTGCTGGATTCATGCTTGGCATATTCGGCTCGGTTGTGAGTCTGGTTGTGAACGTCATCGGCTCGGTCCTGGCAGGCCTTGATCCGCTTCAGCTGATTCGCATCTACCTGACATTCCCGCTTGGCGAACAGGCTTTGAAATTGTCCGAAGCGGGCGGAGAGACCCAAACGGTGCCCGACGGGCTGATCCTTGCCCTTGGCTGCTGCCTTTATCTGGGTACGGGAATGCTTTTGGGCGTGCCCGTCTTCTTCGCGGTCAGCCGGATTTCGAAGGGGAAATCGCTTCTGGAACGCATGTCTGTGGCCATCAGCGTGAGTCTGGCGATCTGGGCCTTCAATTTTTACGCCATTTTGTCATGGCTTCAGCCTGCGTTTTTCGGCGGCGACTGGATCACCAGCGGCGAATATCTGCCCTGGTGGGTGGCCGCTGCAACACACGCTGCATTTGGGGCCACGATTGCCATCCTGTCGCCCTGGGGTGAATTCACTCCCAAACGGCAATCGGCGGAATCCTGATATCAAAAAGATCTCCAAAACAACCAACTTTACCTATCGCCTTGAGTATTTTCAGGAGGATTAGAGACGTGCAAACGCAGCCGACCACGACGGCGGATCTGCCCCGGCACTCGGATCTGGTGGAAGAACGACTGGTACGCTGGTACCTGATTGCCGCTTGTATCTATCTGACCATTGCCATGCTGGGCGGTTTTCTGATGGGCTTCCAGATGATCCGCTACAACCCGCTGGCCGGGATTGAAATTTTCTCGCCAGGCCGATGGCGGATGATTCATACCAATGGAGTGGCCTATGGTTTTATCGCCACAGCCTTTCTGGGAGTCCTCCACTGGGTCGTCCCACGCATCACCCTCCATCCGGTTCTGGACAAACGGCTCTCCTACTTCATCTTCTTTGCCTGGCAGGTGGTGATTCTGGGCACTGTGGTGGGGCTTATGCTCGGTGAAGCCCAGGGGCTGGAGTGGGGCGAAACGCCGGTCTGGATTGATCCACTGGCACAGGTCGGTCTTGGTCTGGTGGCGATTAACTTCATGGCCCCGATCCGCCATGTCAAAGGCCCGATGTATGTGACCCTCTGGTACTTTACAGCGGCATTTATCTGGACATTCCTGACCTATGCCATGGGCAACTTCATCCCCCAGTATTTCGTGAGCGGAACGTCGGCCGGCGCTGTGGGCGGTATGTTCATCCACGACCTGGTGGGCCTGTTCGTCACGCCTCTGGGCTGGGGGGCCATGTACTACTTCGTGCCGATTCTGCTTAAAAAGCCGATCTGGTCGCACGGTCTCTCGCTGGTCGGTTTCTGGGGACTGGCCTTTTTCTATCCACTCACAGGGATTCACCACTTCCTCTACACCCCGATCCCGATGTTCCTTCAGTACGGGGCCGTGCTCTCCACCATCGCAGTGGAAATGGTAGTCACCACAGTGATTGTGAACTTCTTCGCCACAATTCGAGGTTCCACCGGGGCCTTGCGTGAGAACATTCCGATTCGCTGGTTCTACACAGGCATGGTTTTCTACTTCCTGACATGCCTCCAGTGCGCCTTTCAGACCACTCTGACATT
>CAMBZY010000450.1 GCA_945872325.1 Candidatus Kuenenia stuttgartensis
CAGTTGCAGGTGAATGCCTACACCCACCCGATTATCTTTCAGGTCAGGGTCGTCTTCGTCGGCGATGTGAAGCATGAGGCTGAAGTCGCCCATTTTCATGATGGCAAGTGTGAGCGGGCCGCCTTCCACTTCAGCATGTCGCTGGGCAAGTTGGGCACCCAAGGCTTCCGAGTAAAACTCAACGGATTTTTCGATGGATTTGACATAGAAAAAAGTGCTTGTCACACGAGCGGTCAAGGCTCCTGGAGGAGGCTGAACCGGGCGCTGGTACGGAGGAGGAGGCGTATAAACGCCAGGAGGAGGGGTCCAGCCCTGAGTCTGTCCAGCTCCACCCAGCATCACTCCAGATGTCGGCATAACTCCACTGACCGGCTGGCCTTGCGGACGAACAGGCTGGTTCGCTGGCTTGTTTGGATTCTCATTCGGGTCACCAGGCCTTGGCTCGTCCATTATCTTCTATCTCCTGAAATCTCAGCTCTCTTCGCAATTCTGCCCTTCATTGTGGAACTCACAAGACGGAAACAGAATTCTTTGGAAATACGATCATATCCAGCATTGTCGCGATTCTTCTCGTTCCTGAAAATCTCAAATCGGTAAATTCTTTAAAATTTTAGGGGGGAGTCTGTTCAGTTTTTCCGAAGGGGTAGCATGGGGGCTATGGGGTGCTGGTGGGGCCTGTGGTTAAAAACGTGACAGTTTCTCGGAGTGCCGGGAGGATGAAAGCTGCCGCGGAGTAATGTCCTGCGTCATACCAGATCACTGGAGGCTGACCTGCTGCATTCCATAAAGCCTTTGTAGCAATCGGAGGTACGACTTCATCAACCTTCCCGGCGATCATCAGGACTCGTTTCGTTTTGAGACGACCTGCATAGGTGAGTGGGTCGAGTGGGTCGACCATCGTTTTGAGATCCTGAAAATTCCGGCTGGATTTCTCCCAGGCGGCTCGATAAAGTCTGGCCTCTTTCTCAGGCATGTTCCAAAGAATGTCCGCAAGGCCACCTCCAGCCAAAGTAAACACCCCGCCTTTAGCAAGAGGTTCGACAGCCACCGCCACTGCTGACATGATCCCACCGAGCGAAATGCCTGTGGCATAGAGCTTTGCAGAATCGACCTCAGGACGTGATGCCAGCCACGCAAAACCTCGCCTGATATCCATAACTCCCTGTTTCATTGCAAGTTGAGACCGATTCAGGTCGCTGCTTAGAAATTTTACGTCAGGGCTATTGGGAGGCTTCCGTTTCCCATAGTAAGGCAGTTGGATGAAGAGGGCGGCCACTCCTTGATCTGCGAGTCTAGCGGCCATGAATCGAGAGAGTGGGAAGTCGGCTCCCAAGATATGTAAAACAATTGCAGCAGGATATTTAGAGCCATTAACAGGGGGATTCACGGGCAGGAAATACTCCGCATGAACCACGTTATTGGCTGGGACATCGCTCGGCAAAGGGGACGGAAATCGCAGAGCCCAGACATGATGACGCTGCGACTGGCGAACCGGCTTGAGTTCCCATTGAAAACGGGCGGGGGCCTGCTGGAAGATCTGAGGAACGAGAGCTTCTTGATCTGTTGGACGAAATTCGATCACCCCTTTTTGGGGCTCTTGTGCTTGCACAACTGGCAGGAAAACGAGTGCTGTAACGAAGCTGATAAACCATGCTGATAATAGGCTTAGGTGCGATTTATAAATGTTTTTGGGCATCCGTGCGTCCATCTGGTAAAGGTCTGAAATCGTCCGTGGTTGCATCGAGTGGGCAAGTCGTGTTGTTGTTTTTGCCGATATGATCTATGTTACGGCACGGATCAATCGAGACGCCAGTGGCTGGTGGCACGTTTTTGATGTCGAGCTGTTGCCGCCCTTCAATTGAAATACGGTACGGAACGGAGTCGTCCCGGTGTCGAGCACACAAGATATATTCGCCCCTGATTTCGAACCTCGGCGTATTGCCATCATCAAGCCTAGCGCGCTGGGTGACGTGGTGATGTCACTGCCCGTTCTGAATGCTGCACGTCAGGCATGGCCCAATGCCCAGATCAGCTGGATCATCAATAAAAATCTGATTGGACTGCTGGAACATCATCCGGCCATCGACGAGCTGATCACCTTCGATCGCAAGGGGTTTGGTCAGGGAGTGGGCGGAGCATTACGGTTCGGATCATGGCTATGGTCCCTACGCCAAAGGAATTACGATCTCGTCATCGACCTTCAGGGGTTACTCCGATCGGGTCTGATGAGCCGAGCCACGGGTGCCAAATACCGCGTTGGTCTGGCAGAGAGTCGCGAGGGTTCGAAGTGGTTTTATACCAATCATATAAAGACCATGGAACAGAAGGGGCAGGATGTTCATGCCGTGGATCGGCTGATGACTCTTGCGAACAGCCTTCAGATGACTGAGATGGGTGACAAGCCGAACTTCTTCTGGCCACGAACATTACGTAGCCAGGCGTGGGCTCGCAAAGTCCTGGAGCCGCTGCCACGTCCTTGGGTAGGATACACCCTGGGGGCCAGATGGCAGACGAAACGATGGCCTGTAGAGCAGTTCCTGAAGCTCTCCGAACAAGTGAGATCCAATTTTGGTGGATCCATGATTTTGATCGGTGGACCTGAGGACGAAGACTTGGCCGAGCGATTCAAAGCCGGTGTCAAAGATTCATCCGCCTCTTTTGCAAATCTGGTCGGGCATACCTCATTGCCTGAACTCCAAGCGATTTGCGGAGAGATTGACATGCTGATTTCGAACGACACAGGCCCACTCCACGTGGCCTCTGCACTTGGGACTCCAACGGTTGGGATCTTCACCTGCACACGCACGGCCCGCACTGGCGCCTATTCCGCGAATGCTGCCAGTGTCACGACCAAGGTGGACTGTGCTGGCAGTCTTTTGAAGAATTGCAGCCATACGAAGTGCTTTGCTGAGCTTGAGCCACGACGTGTTTACAATGCGGCTGCCAACCAGCTTCATGGGCTTGGTTTCGGTATCCGTTCTGCTGTCGCATAAATAGGCAATTGAAGTTCTTGAATTGATCCTGAAAGTGGGCGAATTCGGAGTTTTTCCGTAACGCAAACTTTTGGGATTTTTTTTATTGGCGAGTGCTAGGATTTAAATCTGAGTTTTTAAATTAAGGTTGAGGAGAAGTAAACCGACCGGTTTCTAGCGGACCGTTTGTTATTAACCTGGGGTTATCAAATGAGCCAAATGACTATAACCCAACAGATTTTGCGTTTTAATCTAGCCGCCGGCTTCGTGGATTTAGAAATCCAACCGGGGCTATCGCCAAGCCCGGCCAAATAAGCGCCGCAAGTATCCGGGTTTTATTTAGCCGCCGGGCGCTAGCCCCCGGTTTCGGGGATTTTAGAAATCCAACTGGTGCTATAGCCAAGCCCGGCTAGATAAGAGCCGCGAGTTTCTCTGTTTGAATCTAACCGCCGGTTTCTACGTCGTACAAATCCAACCGGGGCTAGCGCCAAGCCCGGCTAGGTAATACCCAAGCGGCGTTAATCTACGATTCGTTTAAATTCCTGACTGTTCATTATCTCGCCGAGGCCGTGGGCTATAGCTTACAAATCACAAAA
>CAMBZY010000451.1 GCA_945872325.1 Candidatus Kuenenia stuttgartensis
AGGATCGAATTCTCTTCATCCATCTGGGGTCGAAAAACCGGAGGATGCTTCAGCGTAAACCGATTGGCTGGATCTTCAAAAACCAGCCAGCTATTGGCTTTAGAAGGTTTCGGAGCACTTGCTGGAACGGCTAGCGGAACCTGCTTGCCTGTGAATTGTCGCTCGTAAACCAGCTTCCGTTCAAAAACCTGCTTGAGTCGCCCTTCACTTCCCGGAACGTCTGAGAGTTCCACTTGGGCAAGGCTCAATTTTTTGATCCCTCCCTGGGTAGACAAAATATTGCCTCCAGCTTTCCCGCCAAACAAAGCGACTTTTTCTTCACTGGCAGCTCGTTTTGGAAATTCAAACTGGTACTGAAGGTTGAGGGAACAGGTCCCAAGGTCTGTCACTACCTGACCAGAAATCCCAACCAGGGCGACAATCTGAGCTGGATCCACTTTTGAGGCTTTCACCTCAATCAGCTTCCCGCTTAGATTTGACGTACTCACTTGCCCGCGACCTACAAGAATACGCGCAGCTGTACGAGTCAAAGCCCACGAATCCCCAATCCTGACGGGAGTTTGCGGGAGAAGTTCCGAGAAATTTAAAAGCGTTGGAACGGTCGTAGCGACCTGATATTCAAAGTCAGTGATCGAACGACCTTCTTGAAGACTCAGAATCTGCTCGCCTGATTGCCCACGCACTGCCCAGACGATCAGTCCATCCAGCGGTGGTTTTTTCGCCACATTCAGACCTTGCGGTGCCGGTTCAAATCGCAACGTTTCAAATCGTCGAACGACTGCATCCACTCGGCTGGTAGATGTCAGTGAGGCTGGTCGCTCAGAATAGATCACCTGACGCATCCGCTCCGACTTTAATGGAGCACCTTTTGGCGTATCCACTGTCATAGTCAGAGTTTCACGAAACGCATTGCGCGTCTGACTGATCTCACCAGGAAGGGGTTCCCCATCCTTGCTGGTGTAGATTTCGCGAAGCCTGAATTTGGTGGAAACATCCTGAAGAGCCTCATCAATCGTATCCACGACTGCCGCTGGGGCAGGTTGCTCCTGGGCTTGAACCGTGAAACTGGATTCCAGTCCAGCAACGATCCAGAGACCTGAAAGACCAGCCAGAAGTCGTCGCGAAAGAGCTAGCTTGCCGAGATCCATCTTGTTATGTCCCTTGATTTTAAAAGAATCCTCTGACTCATGTTTCTGAACTGAACCAGAATTTCAGGATTTTGTCAGGCAAGGCCTCAATGTTTTAGACTACCAGTTTTCGCCAGTGGACTCCACTTGATCCCCTCAGAATTATTTGGGCGACTCTTCCTGTTTTTTCGGTTGAGCCGACCACCTGAGAGATTCCACTAGCCCCAAGCCTGTTTTCGAGGTCTCTCTGGTCTCCGCGAGGGTCGTTGTGATGGTACTCACATATTGATCGCCCGCCGGCGACGACATCAAATAGTAGTACCAAACTACGGGCAATTCCTGGATCAGGCCCTCAATCGCCAGTTTATAGCCATATCCTTGCCCTTCCAGTCGATCCAGAACGCCCTCGCCAAAAACCCGTTTGTATTGCGTGCCTAGCGCAGTTCGCACATCCTCCCGAAACTGGGCTGGATCCTGATGCCGACCCGCTGCAACTGTTGGCCCACGCTTCATATTGCACTGTGCAATCACCGTTCCGCCTTTGTCCACACGCTTTATGACTGATTCCTGAATGTCTGTCCAAGTCACATGCCAGTCGCGGTCGTGCTCCATGCCGAATAGGCCGGAAGGCTCGTTCCATAAGATCGATAAGTGTTTGTTTTCAATGAATTTAGGCCACGATGGATCTGATTCAGATGCCAGTTCAGGAACCACCTTTTCGACCACCTCACGCTTCACTTCAAGTTTGCTGTGAATCTCAAGGCCAGCCTCCACGCTTCCCGGTCTGCGACTTTCATCGCGATTAATCACCAACGAATCGACAAGTCCGTCAATCCGGTTGAACCCAATCGTTCCCTCCAGAACCATCTTTCCTTCAGCGCCCAAAACTGCTCCACGAACCTCACCATGAATGCGAATCTCGACTCTATCCGTATCAATCTTCTCGATCTTACCTTCCAAACCATTCACGGCAATGGTGTCAAAAAGTGTGAGCGATTTGGCGCCGAGGTTGTCCAGTTTATAGGTCTCACCAACGGCCACCTCTTGCTTTGGCAAAAGTGTCCAAAGCGTGATACCGTCACCTGGAGTGGTGATTGCTTCGAGTTCCTGGCGAGTGATCGAACCATCCAGCGAACCATTTCGAACCATTTCGTCATGAATATCGGTGAGGAACCGGCGGCGTTCTTTCCGAATCTGATTTGAAGCAGGTCTAACCTGCCCACTCACATCGGCTTGTGCGAATTCAATGAGTCGTCTTGCGGTAAGAACTCCAGCATTCGGACCATCGGCCGACTCGGATAATTTCCATCGGTCAAGCACGACAAGTTTCGTAGTGGCTTTGACTTTGAGCGTTTCAGGCTGAGCCTTATCAGGCTTGGCGGTTTTGGACTCCACGGGTGGGTCGAGAAAATAGAGACCATCCGCAGTCATCAAGCACGTGGAACGCACAACTCTCTGGCCATCAACACGTTCCCTCAATGAAAATTTTTCGGCAGCACTTGAACTGCGTGTCGTCAAGCCGGATAATAGTACCAACAGTATGGAGCATCTGTGGAGCGGACTGAACGGACTTATCCACATGAGATCCATCCTTCGTAAATTTCTCGAATGAAGACGATCCGCTGACGGCGTCTGCGGAATTCCACAACCTTTTTTGAAATTCTGGTGACCCAAAATCACAATTCCTACGTATAACCTTTAGCAAGATTTTGACAAGTCCGAATCTGACGAGACAAGACCGGCCATCAAAAGCCAATCCGTTTCTGAAATGTGCAAAGTACATTTATGAAACAAGTTACGAAATGTCTTGAATCCAGTTTGTCGGCTTGCTCAGTGCGATTGCGATGGAGCATGAGGGGGAATCTCGGAACAACCTTCACTCTGCGGGCGTCAAATATCGATGATGGTGGAACGAATCGGGTGAAGGTGGTGCAAACCTCCAGTTCAACCGTTGCGAACGAAGGGACCAGACGATGACGAGCCAATTGACCCAGAAAACTTTCCGCTCCAATACCGAAGCAAATTATCATTCCGAAGCGGTTCGGCAATTGCGTGATCAGTTGGTGCGTTACACCCCCAAAGATAAGAGGCAGACACAGGTCGATCGAGCCGAGCATCTCATTGATGAACTGGTTGAGGAGACTGTCTATCCATTTGACTTTATCCATTACAAAGTGACTGGTGTAAGGCTCTTACAGCCCGTTGAACACACCTTCAAAGGTCATGAATGGGTGGAAGATCTTCAGAATTTTATCGAAGAGGTCTCTGCCAGTGTCGCTCAGGACGTTGCTCAGGTGAACGAGAAAGTCTGGACCGTCGAAGAACTCGCCAAGCGGTTTGAAGTCGCTGGTCGAACGATCACTCGATGGCGTCATAAAGGCCTTGTGGCACGTCGGTTCCGGATCCGGGGGCGAGTGAAGGTCGGATT
>CAMBZY010000452.1 GCA_945872325.1 Candidatus Kuenenia stuttgartensis
TGACGGCGAAGAGCTGGTCTATGGCGATAACGGCGATTATTTTCTAGGGTCACGCCACTTTGCCCGTCAATATCTGGCAGATAAAAAAGAGCGGAAATGGGATTACGAATCTGGACTTGTACTCGACATGGTGGCCGACAAGGATTTGATGATCACTCAGGAACAATATAGCCTTGAATATGCTCCCAAGGTGGTTCGCGAGATTTGGGATGCTGCTGAAAAGCTTGGTGAAAAACGATTCCGCAAGCGAGTCGGCCCAGCCGTTCTGGACGATCACATCCCTCTCAATCAAGCTGGAATTCCAACCGCGGACATCATCGATTTTGACTATCCTGCATGGCACACAGTCGACGACGTTCCAGAGCGATGTTCAGGCGAGAGCATGGCCGCCGTTGGAAGAGTCGTCACAGCCTGGCTTGAACTCGGTCCACCTCCCAAACGCCGCTGATTTCATAGTTCAAATCATTGATTTAAAGTGATCCCAGTCGATCTCAAATGCCTTGATTGCAAGCAAATCCTTGACTGGCCTGGCATTCACGAATTGAATATCGTATGCCAGTGCGGAAAAATCTATCCAGTTCAATTGGGAATACCTGATTTTCGGACTTCCGATGATCCATATTGCGGGAATAAAAAAGATTCACGGATCGCATTCGACCTCGTCAATCAATTCCATCAGAAAAGTTTTCTCGAACTTCTTCAATATTATTATCAGAAGCATTGCCCTGAGCTGAATCCTGCGGATGTGGATCGGCAGATACATCACATTTTGAATCATTCAGGATGCTCATTCATTGACCTCAGGATTGAAAAATCAAATCATACGCGAAATGAAATGAATTTGCTTGATATCGGTTGCGGGACGGGAAGCGCGATGATCAAGGCAAAAGTATTGGCCCCTGAAATGCAAGTCGTAGGGCTTGATATCGCCATGCGCTGGCTGATTCTGGCCAGAAAGAGGCTTGATGAATCCGGTTTCGCCGACATGAAACTGGTCTGTGGGAATGCCGAACAGATTCCATTTGATGACGGGCAGTTTCAATGGATTCATGGGGGCGATATGATCGAACATGTTGAGGGACAATCAGAGGTTTTTCAAGAGGCTGGAAGGTTGCTGAGCGATCGCGGAAGAGCTCTCTTTCTTACTCCCAACCGCACAAGTCTGACTAGAGAACCGCACGTTGGACTTTATTTTGCAGGCTGGCTGCCCAACCAGCTTTCTGTCATTTATTGCAAGATTTGCCACGCACCACCCTGGCAGGGGATTTTCACGCACACCTTTTGGGGCTGGCAGCGATTATTAAGCCACTCGCTGCGACTTCAGACCGGGCTTTTCGTCACAGTCAAGGCAGCCCGAATCGGGAACGACAAAACTAACCCCGGCAATTTCATCCGCACCTATGACACCTGCATTGAAATCAGTTGGATCATTCGCAATCTGGCTTTGATTTTTGGTCCTGTTCTGGAGATTTCGATAGAAAACCGACTCCATCGTACCGACCGTCCAGCCGGCCCATTCCGCCAGACTCCAGGCCTTGATCAAGCCGAACGTCCAGGGCAATGAAGTCGTGAAAAACCTGACTTGAGACCGACGTTGGATAATCACATAAAACAGACGACCTAATTGCATAATGATAATCCCAGGCCCTCCATGGATCATTTTCGCCCTTCGGAGCCATCCGGCATTTTTGGCCTGACCACGTCCAAATTGAAAGCCTTGACGAACTCTTTCGAGAACCGCTTCTCTAAGTTTAATTTCCCTTTCGCATTTCACAAATGCGGATTCATTCCAATAAGGCAGGCTGAATTTCGACGCATATTTTTGTACCCAGTCATGTTCGTCAATTGCATTTAAATCGCCATCGAACGGAATCTGTTGACGATTCACCGCCCAATGGTTTCCGGCAACCCGATTTAAGGGATAAATCTGGCGATTGTATTCAGCCGGCATGAATAAGCCATATTCACAGAAGAATACGCCTGCTGCGGTTTTTGTCATTCGGTCAGAGTCGGGTATGACAAGCCCGCTCGCAATAACCCAATCGCCCTGATTGCCTGAGTCGCGCCATGCCTCACACCAGCCTGACTCGACTACAGCATTATCTTCAATAAATACGCAAATCCGTCCGCTTGCAGCCTGATATGCCAATGCTCTCCAATTCGGCACATCCGAAGGCTTTTGCTGGTCAATGGGAATGACAACCAGCTCAGCTCCTCGCGACTTGATTTCGGCCATCAAACTTAAAAGCCGCTCGGAATTCTGTGATTCAGGCACAACCACAACAATTTGAGTTGTTGCATAATGATTCAGATGACGCAGCAGAGAACCGACCAGCTTGCACAGGCTTCCACCACTCTTCGTGGGTGTCACAAGTACCGACAAATCAAATGCAAATCCGGTTGTCTGATTCTCAGTGAGTGTCATCGAACTTGCTCCAGGCTCCGCCCCGGCCCAAACAGGTACCCGATACATTCTCCAGCGGCCCCAACGGTCATGACGACTGCGATTAAAGGCCAGCATTTTGCGAGTTTAAACCGTGGAATATCACGAGTCGCCAACAGACGAGTGGCTCGAACTGTCAACATGACCGGCAGGATCGTCGATCCCAGTCCATAGACAAGTCTTTTGAGAGGACCTAGATCCGCGATCCTCATCCCGGCATATGACCTGCCGAAGTGCCACCTGAGTCTCAAAAACTCCGCCAGCTTGAATCTCTTGCAATGTCTTACCACCATATGATTGGTAGAGACTAATCGGTGACCTTCTCCAGCAAGTTCTGCATTGACCCAGCTTTCCCACTTACCTTCCGCCAGTGAGTCGGCATGTGCCAGCAACGCTTCTCTACGATATGCGATATTATTGCCGGGTAAGTCGGCATGATCGCCTTCCTCCACTGGACCGATGTATCGAGCGTAATCCGCCAGAAAGACGCCCCAGTTTACCCATCCATCCTGACCGGCATCAACCCGGCCACCCACAGCCGAGATCGTCGGATCGTCCATGATCTGAAAAATAGTGGAGGCCCAATTTTTATCAACATCCACATGATCTTCCAGAATGGCGATAAGTTCTCCGTTTGCAGCCATAACTCCTCTATGCCGAAGTCTTGGGATACCTTCGGTGAGTTGCCCGCCCAGAACCACTCGGAAACTTCCATGGAGTCCCCTCACCACGGCCTGTGCGTTCACCGATTCAGTGCCCACAACAACCACTTCGATCTGGCTTCGTTCTGCGAGTTGATCGATCGCATTGAGTGTCTGGCTAAGAACTTCCGGCCCGTTAACGGCCGCGATGACGATACTGAGTTTCGGACGGGTCGCATTCATTCTGGAACTCCATTCCACGATGGCCTATCTGCTTATAGAGCACGATTATCATTTAAAATCGGGAGTTCGAAAACCTCAATTTTGAGCAAAACCAGAGGATGGTCATTTACGGCTCTACTGACTATAATAAAGGGACATCCAAGAACACCCAAAACCAATCGTGATCCAGACATTTGAACTGATCCATGAAAAATCGGATTCATCCCATGATTTCGCAACC
>CAMBZY010000453.1 GCA_945872325.1 Candidatus Kuenenia stuttgartensis
GGGAATTACCATGGGTTTCGCATTCCAGCAGATTGGCGAGAATTTCATCACCTCGATCATCCTCGGTCTGAGACGCCCGTTTCAAGTGGGCGATTTCATCGAAATTGAAGGCTACAGCGGCTTTGTCAAATCATTGACAACCCGGGCCACCAACCTTCTGACACTCGACAGTCACTTGGTCCGTATCCCAAACTCAACCGTCTATAAGTCGATCCTGATCAATCAAACTGCCGCTCCAAACCGCCGTGAAATGGTCGAACTGAAAATCACAAGTTATCAAGTTTCGATTTCCACAGCCCAGAGGCTCATGACCTCCATCATGATGAAACATCCGGCCATTCTCAATCAGCCGACTCCGCGGGTCCTGATCGACGCCCTGATGCCTGACGGAATTGTATTAAAAGCGTTTTACTGGATCTCCGCAAAAGGCGTTGACCGCTGGCTGCTCGCAAGTCAGCTCAGGCTTGCTTTCAAAGTAGCATTAATCGAAGCAGGTATTCCGCTCGATGGATCTGCTGGAGTCTCTGCGATCTCCCTTAGTTTCGAGGACCAGAATCATCAGGAGATCATCAAAAATCAAGCCGTCTCCATCATTCCCGAATCCCCATCCACTGGATTAAGGCCCACTCCAGAGCCGATCCAGAACAAGGCGTCTGACCCTGATTCTGAAGCCATTCAAAATCATACTGCCATGTCAGAGGCGACCTACGATTCTCTTTCAGAATTTATCCAGAAACAATTTGTCATGACGGAAGGCCGTGAATCACTTTATACACTAATTTTTCCAACAAAACATCTTTTTGTCGATCAAGATGATCAGGATTCACTATGAATTGCATTCATCCGGTCATACGGAGTCCTTAAAATCTACCAGTTTTATCCGTCTTGACATTCTGGCCATAATCCGTTAAATGATTAGAAGATCTCTGGTTTCAGAGATCAACTACGGGGACGGACGCCTTCCGAGTTTCACAGAGATGACCGTCAGGATGACACCTCAAGATCCACAAATCGCCACAGATTCTGATCACACAGGCCTTGATGCCGGCTCATCAAATCTGTTGAACGATCGTATCATTAAACTGGAAAATCAGGTCAAGCTATTGGCGGATGAAAACCGTCGATTGAATCGTCAGTGGCAGGAAGCCACCAGTTCCATCTCGTGGAAACTGATCAATAAGTTAAATAAAACCATTCGATTTATTGCACCACCCGGATCATGGCGCCGTTCCATGCTCAAAGGTACCTGGAGAGGCCTGATCTCTGCCAGACGCCATGGGCCAATCGCCTGGGCCAGACGCACTGCTGCTCAATTGAAATCGAAAACAATTCAATTCAAACGGCAGTATGTTGCTTCAAAAAAACAATTTGTCAAAGACGACCGTCCACTGATTCTGGCCATCAGCCACATCGGTGGAGGGGGTACCGAACGTCACGTTCGCGATATGGCCAACCGGCTTATTTCTGAAGGTGTTCGCACCATATATACCCGGCCAGATCAGCACGGACGACTCGTCTTTGAAGAGCGTGACTCAAACTGGCAAGTCTTTTGGCGACGTTCCATTCAGCCTGATTCTCCTAAAATCATGGCCCTATTAAAAGAACTCAAGCCAGGCTTGGCACACGTCCATCATACGATGGATGTGCCTGAATCACTCTTTCAATCATTGCAATCCATCTCCATTCCAATCGACTGGACACTGCACGATTATCATTCCGTTTGCCCACGGATCCATTTGCATACTCAATCAGGCCGATACTGTGGGGAACCCGATGAGCATGGCTGCCATAGCTGCCTGAAGCGTCAGGGTGATTATCATGGCCGACAAGTGTCGTTAGGAATTCGCGACTATCGCAATCAGTGGGCTGACCGTCTGGCAAATGCGCGACGTGTTTATGTGCCAAGCCAGGACATTAAAAATCGCCTGAATCGCTATTTTCCAAGCCTTTCCATCGACGTAAGACCCCACATGGAACCGTCCAGGCCAGACCGATTACTTGCAAAACAATGGCTCCCGGGCGATCCTGTTCGTATTGCCGTGATTGGAACCATCGGCTCCATTAAAGGTTCCTCCATGCTGCTGGCCGCCGCTCGCGATGCTGCTGAACGCAGTTTGCCTATCGAATTTGTACTTGTAGGCACTTCCAGCCTCGAACCCCAGTTGCTTGCAACCGGTCGTGTTGAGCTGACTGGCGCTTACCACGAAAATGAAATCTGGGACCGCTTATCTGATTCAGCCTGTCACCTGGCATGGCTGCCCAGCATTTGGCCAGAGACTTATATGTATACACTTTCAGTCGCCCAACTCGCCGGCCTTTGGCCTGTGGTTTATGATATCGGAGCTCAGGCTGACCGTGTCCGTGAGGCAGGGGCAGGGGAGGTCTTATCACTCGATTCGTCTCCTGAAAATATCAATAATCTCTTCCTCAACCGAGCTGCTCAACTTGCAGAGTTGCCTGCCATTAATCCACCTGAGTACGCCGAATACTCAAACTTTCTCATGGATTATTATGGCTTGACTCAGAATCAGTTGAAATCGTTCACACAGAATATAACTCGCGTTACTGAGACAGAAAATCAAGTTTCTGGCCAGCAAACAACTTCACCGCATGCGTCAAGGAGTGATCATGCACGTTTACACAAGCATCACAGCCAACTATCTGCCTAAAGCAGCTGTCCTTGCACATTCGCTGAAACAATCAAATCCAGGAACGAAATTTCATCTTCTATTGTCCGACAATCTCCCTGAGGATTGTCCACCAGATGCTCTTTCGGCATTCGACCATATCGTTACGCCCGATATGCTTCCGATTAATAACCTGAAAGCCTGGACATTCGGCCATTCGGTTGTGGAGCTTTGCACTGCCGTCAAAGGTCCAATGCTCGAATACCTGTTCGATAAAGTCGGCGCTGAAAGGGTCTTTTATTTTGATCCCGATATTGCCGTTCTCGGCTCTCTCGATGATTTAAATGCAACACTTTCCCAACACTCGGTCGCTCTTACCCCTCACCAATTAGAGCCTGAAGAAACCGTTCAGGCCATCATTGACAATGAAATCTGCTCACTGGCACATGGTGTGTATAACCTTGGTTTTCTGGCTGTCAGGCGCACTGAACAAGGCTTGAAATTCGCCCATTGGTGGGCGGATCGACTTCGACTGTTCTGTCACGACGACCGCCCTCGTGGCCTTTTCACGGATCAGCGATGGGTTGATCTGGCTCCGGCATTTTTCGACGATATTGCAATCCTCCGCAACCCGGGCTTTAATGTCGCAACCTGGAACCTTACGCACCGAAAAGCGTCTGGAAAAGCTCCCTGGAATATTACAATCAATGGCTATCCGTTGACCTTCTATCATTTCTCTGGATTTGATTCAGGCGCCCAGCTCACCATGCTCGATCGATACGGCAAAGAAAGTCCTGTCCTGTTCGACCTCAGGGACTGGTATCTGGCCGAGTGTGAAAAATATGGGCAATCGTTGCTTGGTAAGCGTCCAAGCAAGTGGGCTGCATTTGATAATGGTGAAATCATCACC
>CAMBZY010000454.1 GCA_945872325.1 Candidatus Kuenenia stuttgartensis
TAGCCATTTTTAGCATCGATCACCACACCCGAACCAACCTCTGAGCCATTTTTCATCAATCCATCAGCTCCCTGAGAAGCTGTGAGTGCCCTGATATTGGCGACAGCCGGCGCAACGGCCTGTTGAGCGAGCCGGAAGAGGGCGGAGACTTTGTTGAAATCGGCGGAATCTTCAGGGATTGACTTCAAGGCACCCAGAGCGGCCGAGGCTCGGCCCGCTTCGTAAGCGTTACCGATCCTCCAGGCAATATAAGGCCCGCCGTAAACCAGAGAAGCGAGTAGCCCGAGTACGCACAGAACGATCAAGAATCCACTACGCACGGGCGGAGTTTCCGGCCGGGGCGGATTTTCCAGATCAAACTCAGTGACATCGAATTCAGGCTGGCTCATAATAGTTCGATTGGCGTTGGACTTGTGGAGGTAGGTCGCTAGGTACACATATATCCTATTCATGCGTCCAGAAAAGTGCTACGTCTGAGCATTTCGAAAGTGGCACAAATGGCTGATCTACTACTATTTGACGCCAGATTTCGTTAGTGTGGAACAGGCAGGCCGTCAGCCCATGGTGGGGCTCCATGGTTGGAACTCACAATCTCACGGGATCTCTGGACAACGTCATGTGTGGAATCGCCGGATTTATCAACGCCGACCAGACGCAAGCCGATCGCGAGACTCTGGCCCGGATGACTTCCACGCTCCACCGGCGCGGCCCTGACGGATTCGGGCACTGGACCAACGGTCGCGCAGCTCTCGGCCATCGAAGGCTTTCCATCATCGACCTCGCCGGTGGCGCCCAGCCCATGTCGAACGAAGATGGCTCAATCTGGGTCATCTTCAATGGCGAAATTTACAACGAGCCCGCACTTCGTAAATCACTGATCGAACGTGGCCATCAGTTCCAGACCCTTTCTGACACAGAATGCCTCGTCCACCTTTACGAGGATCATGGCCCTGATTTTGTGCAGCTGCTCAATGGGATGTTCGCACTGGCGATTTGGGATATCCCCCGTCAGCGACTGACTCTGGCACGCGACCGTATGGGACAGAAGCCGCTTTACTGGTCACTTCAGTCAAATGGTTTGTTCGTGTTTGCAAGCGAGCCGAAAGCCTTGCTCAAACACCCTGAATTCCGCGCAGGACTAAACACGAAAAGCCTTTCCCGATATTTATTCTATGAATATCTGCCCTATGAAAACTCCATGTGGGAAGGTGTCCAAAAACTTCGACCCGGTCACTTGATGGTCTATGAGAACCACGAAACCCGGCTTGAACGATATTGGCAGGCGCCTGTCAGCCATCCCCTGAGCCATGAAAAAAGATCGAATCAAGAGTCCGTACCAGCCGAATTCTGGAACAGATTTCGAGGAGCAGTGGAAAGTCACAGTCGGGCCGATGTTCCTTTGGGAGTGTTTCTCTCAGGCGGGGTTGATAGCTCAGCCGTGGCTGCGGCCCTTGTGGAAATTCAGGGACCGGAACGGGTTCGGACATTTTCGATCGGCTTTGAAGACAAGTCGTTTGATGAAACTTCCCACGCTCGACTCGTAGCCAAGCACCTTGGAACGCAGCATCATGAGCGTATCTTTAGTGCTGAAACGCTGGTCGAACTCCTCCCGAATGTCTGCGAATGGCTGGACGAACCGTTTGGAGACGCCTCTCTGCTGCCCACCTTCCTGCTCAGCCAGTTCGCTCGCGAGCAGGTGACTGTCGCTCTTGGAGGTGACGGTGCCGACGAGTTGATGTCTGGCTATCCGACATTCACTGCCGAACCCTGGCTCAATATGTTTCAGCGATTGCCCAGGCCAGCGAGTTCGATCCTCTCATCCATCGTCCAGCGATTACCGGTACGACACTCCAATTTCAGCCTCGATTTCAAGGCCCGGCAGTTCTTGAGAGGCTCGGACTGCCCACCCCCACTGGCCCATCAGCGATGGCTCGGGTCGTTTTCAGGGGCTGAACTGGAGGACGTATTGGTCGATCCACCCGCTTTCAGTGTCGAAGCCGAACTGATGCGTAGAGTTGGGGCGGACACTGCTCATGAGACGGACGACCCGACACGTCGGCTCCTGCAGTATCAGGAAACGTATCTGCCTGAGGACATTCTCTTTAAAGTGGATCGGGCCAGCATGGCGGCATCACTTGAAGTGCGTGCCCCGTTTCTCGATGCAGAGCTCGTCGACTGGCTTGCCGCCTTGCCTTATCAGTTCAAGCGCCAGAGTGGTATTGGCAAACACTTGCTCAAACAAGCCTTGCGCGATCGGCTGCCGTCACAAATCATGAATCGCCCCAAAAAAGGTTTCGGCATTCCAGTGGCTGCATGGCTGAGGGGGCCTCTCAAGGGGTTGATGACCGACCTGCTGGCACCCGACCGGCTGAAGCAGCAGGGACTGTTTCGGCCTGAAGCGGTATCGAGGTTGGTAGACGAGCACATTCGGGGCGTTCGTGATCACAGAAAACCAATATGGACTCTCCTCAGTTTCCAAATCTGGTATGATCAGTGGATCAACCCCCGGAACTGATGTTGCCCTTTTTCGCCATTTCTAAGGTCTTGACCTGATGCGGATCCTTGTCATTTCTGACATACACTCGAATTCTGTCGCTCTGGAAGCGATCCGCGAGAAATTCGATATCTGCTTCTGTCTGGGCGATCTGGTGGATTACGGCCCTGATCCTGCAAAATGCGTTCAGTGGATTATCGACAATAAAGCGGAAGTGGTTCGTGGGAACCACGATCATGGGACCGCTCATTCCGTGGCCGTCGTTGGAGACACCGGCTTTCGCTATCTGACCAGCGTGACCCGGCCCTTGCAGTGGTCTGCACTCGACACCAATCAGCGCAAATTCCTGGCACGACTTCCGATCACAAAACGAGTCGTGGTCGATGGTGTCCGGTATCTGCTTGTGCATGGAACCCCTCGGGACCCTTTGGATGAATATCTCAGAAAAGATCCAGCAGCCTGGGCCGAGCAAGTCAAGGAGCTGGAAGTGGATGTGGTCTGTGTGGGACATTCGCACCTCCAGTTTGACCTTGATGCTGGAGGAGTGCGCATTCTCAACCCTGGAAGCGTCGGCCTGCCACGGGACAGCGATCCACGTGCCGCCTATGCGATCATTGAGAACGGTAAGATCCAAAACATCCAACTGAAACGCATTCCATATGACATTCAAAAAGCGATTGCCATGAACGATGCCCTGCCCTTGCCTGACGAAGCCAAGGCCATGTATCGAACCTGTCTGACCAACGGCCGATTGAGGCCACCGGTGGCTCCCGAATCGAAATCGGCCGTTGCGGAGAGGTCGGCATGAGCCGCCTCAACGATCTCGGGCCGGGTGTCGATAAACTCGAAAATCTGATCGGATCAGATTTCGGCAAGCCCAGCAAAGGTCCACGACTGGACAATCGCCGACTGATCCTATTCGCCATGCTCTACGCCGTTCAGGGCGTGGTCATCTCATATTTCATTACCTACAACGGCCGCTATATGCGGGCTTCAGGGTTTACGGACCCATCTCGTCCGGAAGGATTATCGAT
>CAMBZY010000455.1 GCA_945872325.1 Candidatus Kuenenia stuttgartensis
ATCAAGTATCGTAAACGTCGTGAAAAGTTGGTCCGAAGAGCGGCTGAGGCCGAGATGCCGACCCGATATGGGGTCGGTCGGGTGATGGGCTATACGGTGGATCACGAGCCATTAAACCAGCCTGTCGCATTGGTTCTGGGCGATTTATCAAAAGTGGAAGCACCTCTGGTAAGACTTCATTCCAGCTGCTTTACGGGTGATTTGCTGGCAAGCCTGAGATGTGATTGTGGCGATCAACTTCAGATTGCTCTTGAAATGATGCAGGAGGAAGGAGCTGGGGCTTTGATTTATCTGCCTCAGGAAGGCCGGGGAATTGGGCTGATTGAGAAGCTAAAGGCTTATGCCTTACAGGATCAGGGCATGGATACGGTCGAGGCCAACCTGGCTTTGGGTTATCGTGCTGACCTGCGGGATTATGGGATCGGATTGCAGATTTTAGAGGATCTGGGCCTTCACAAGGTCCGGCTTCTGACAAACAACCCCAAGAAGGTGGATGCTTTTGTGATCTCAGGGTATGGGCTTGAGGTGGTCGGTCAGGTACCGATCATTGCGGAGCATGAGGATCACAGGACTCGATATCTGTCGGCCAAACGCGATAAGATGGGGCATAAGTTGCCCGACGATGTTTGAGAAAGTGGGTGGCCAGATGAGGCCTGTCATGAGAGCTGTCAAACATTTGATACGTTTCCATCAACTCAACCTGCAATTTGCCGGGCTGATGCTGGCTTGCCTGTTTTTAACTTGTTGTGGTGCAAACGGTTCGGATGGCTTGCCAAAAGGTGCCCTGGGAAGAACGGAGCCGCTGGTGAATCCCGTTTTACTGGGTTATTACGAGTCGTTTCTGGAGAGTCAGGATATTGACACGTTCCTCCAGAACATTCTGGCTCGATACAACGACTCCACTTTACTTCGACTGCTCGAGTCCAGCCAGGTGGAAACTCGGCGTGCGTCAGTACTTGCACTCGGTCTCGTGGGTGGCCCCCAGTGCAATACTCCAGTTGCGGCTCGAATGAAAGATTCCGATCCAGTGGTTCGCAGGTTCGCCGAAAATGCACTTTGGGGAATTTGGTTTCGATCGGATTCACCTGCTAACAACGAAGAGCTCACAGCAGTACGTAACCTCTTGAGTGAAGAGCGGTTTGAGGAGGCCATGACTCGGGTGAACGCCTTGATTTCAAAGGCCCCTCAATTTGCAGAAGCCTGGAATCAGCGAGCAATTCTGCACTTTACACGCGGTGACTTGCAGAAAAGCGTGGACGACTGCCGGGAAGTGGTCAAACGCAATCCGTTTCACTTCGGCGCCATGTCAGGTATGGCTCAGTCACTTGTGAAACTGGGTAAGCCGAATGAAGCGTTGGACGTATTCAAGGCTCAGATCAAAATTCAGCCACACAATGAAGCGGTTCAGGCGGCCATTGAATCGCTCGAACGTGGTCGTCTGTAAGCGATAATGATCAAAAGAGCCTTATGCCAAGATCTTCAGCCAACCTTAATCTCCTGCCCGTTGACGACTTTCTGAGCGAAATTTGTGATGCACTCGCCGATCATCGATGCGTGGTGGTGGTGGCTGAGCCTGGAGCTGGCAAAACCAGTCGAGTTCCGCCCGCTTTACTCGCAGATAATCGCATCGTCAAACCTGATCAATACCTGGTGATGCTTCAGCCGAGGCGCACAGCGGCCCGATCAGCGGCGGAGTGGATTGGTTTTGAACAGGTCTGGAAGGTGGGCGAAGAGGTGGGCTATCAAGTCCGATTCGAGAACCGAACTGGACCGGGAACGCGTTTGCAGGTGGTGACGGAAGGTATTCTGACGAGACGACTTCTGAACGATCCTGCACTGACGGGTTGCGGAGTGGTCATTCTGGACGAATTTCATGAAAGAAGTCTGGACGCCGACCTTGCTCTCATGCTTCTTGCGGAATCTCGATCCGCACTGAGGCCTGATCTGAGTGTGGTGGTGATGTCGGCTACGATTGACGCCGACCGGATTTCAGCCCACCTCGGCGGCTGCCCGATTGTGAGCGTACCTGGTAGAACTTTCACCGTCACAGTGACTTATGATCAAACAGCACCTCAGCTTCCGCCCACAGCACGGATTGCCAAAGCCGTGGAAACGGGATTGCTTGGTGAAGCATCTGGCGACATGCTGGTTTTCCTGCCAGGTGCTCGGGAAATTCGCGAGGTCGAGAATCATCTACGCCCTTTAATCGATTCGCAAGTCATTAAAAACACAGAGGTTCGACCGCTTTTTGGAGCCCTAAGCCTATCCGAGCAGATGCAGGTTTTGAAGCCTGGCCCGAAGCGGCGAGTGATTTTGAGCACAAACATCGCAGAAACGTCCCTTACGATCGATGGTGTCACCACTGTGGTGGACGGCGGTCTGGTGCGTCAGGCGGGTTTTGATGACGTCAGTGGTGTGGATACATTGAAGATACGCCGAATCAGTTCGGCCTCGGCAAGTCAAAGGGGCGGCCGGGCGGGCCGAACCGGTCCAGGGCGATGTGTTCGGGTGTGGTCGGCTCAGGAAACGCTTGAGCCGTTTGATGCTCCTGAGATGGAAAGGCTGGATCTGTCAGGATTTATCCTGTCATGCCTGAGCTGGGGCTGGACCGATCTGGAGTCGGTTGACTGGCTCACACCGCCTCCAGCGGAACGTCTCAAATCCGCCTTGCAGATTTTGTCTAAACTGGGGGCGATCGAGCCAAAATCGAATCGGTTGACAACCATTGGTCGTGCGTTGGCCGCGATGCCGGTCCATCCACGGCTTGGCAGGATTCTGCTGGAAGCAAGGCGACTGGGGCATGTGACTGACGGGGCCATTGCGGTGGCTCTGATCTCTGAGCGAGACTTTCTGACGGACGATGCAGCCAAAAGACTAGCGGGCCGGGCGGGGCATAAGTCTGATCTGTTACTGCGATTAGACATTATCAGGCGCGATATTGGAGGGCCTCTAATCGGCATTGATTCAGACGCTCTGGCACGAGTCCGTCAGGTGGCGGGTCAGTTGGAACGAATCGCTCGAAACCTGGATTTCGATAACCGTCGAATGCCGACTGGGAATCAATTAGAACCCGATTTTGACGATGACGAATCGATGCTGGCCCGACTCCTTTTGACAGGTTTTTCAGACAGGGTCTGCCGGCGTACCAAACGTGGGAACCGGACAGCCTTTATGGCGCGTGGGCTGGGTGTTCGGCTGGCCCCGACGAGCCTTGAACGCGACTCCGAATTCTTTCTTGCCCTTGATCCCCGGCGTGAAGAATCAACCATTTACGGTAGTGAGCCCGTTGTCAGGGTAGCATTGGGGCTTCAAAAGGAGTGGCTTGAAGATTGGTTAAAAGACCGCATAGAGACTGTCAAACGACTGGAATATGACGAGCCGTCAGGTCGGGCCAAGTGGTTTGTTGAGAAGCGGTTGCATCAACTGGTGATCTCAAGTTCAGAGACACCGGCGACTAGTGACGAATTGGCGGAAGCCTTTCAAATATGGGCCTCTGAACACGCGGAGACATTGCTGAAGGAGTCGCC
>CAMBZY010000456.1 GCA_945872325.1 Candidatus Kuenenia stuttgartensis
AGGACGTGACCAGACTCAAACTTATCGCACGATAATCCATACTTCGTATCCCCTTTTAGCTTCGGTGATCATATCCGTATCAAGACCATACATTTACGTGATTCAGCCCCGTCTGTGACAGCTCTTCAGGCCGATCAGAGCGGCTTGGGGTCGTATGCCAGGTTTGGCGAGAGCCAGCGTTCGGCTTCGCGCTGGCTGATCCCACTGCGTTTGGCATAATCGCTGACCTGATCTTCAGTGAGCCAGTCCACGGCGAAATACCGGCTGTCTGGGTGGCTGAAGTACCATCCACTGACCGATGCAGCTGGATACATGGCCATCGACTCTGTCAGGCTGATCCCACACGCAGATTCTGGTTTGAGCCAGTTCCACAGCGTTTGCTTGGGGATGTGATCGGGGCAGGCAGGATAGCCGGGAGCTGGCCTGATGCCTCGGTATTTTTCGTCGATCAGGTCCGGGTTCGAGAGCGATTCCGTCAGCCCAAAACCCCAGTCGTTCCGGGCCTGTTTGTGGAGGTACTCGGCAAAGGCTTCGGCAAATCTGTCGGCTAGAGCTTTGACCAGAATCCCGTTGTAGGTATCGTGATCGGCTTTTTCCAGAGCGTTTGCAAGTTCATCAGCCCCGATTCCAGCCGTCACGGCAAAACCACCGAGATAATCGAGTTTGCCAGATTCCGCCGGTGCGACGAAATCGGATAGGCTCAGATATTGCTTCTGGCCCACGCGTTCCCACTGCTGGCGAAGCATCGGGAACCGATAAGCCTCGGTTGACTTCGATTCGTCCGTAAAGCAGACAATATCTTCGCCCTCAGCATGAGCCGGCAGGAATCCGTAAACACCACTGGCTTTGATCGACCGATCGGAGATGATCTTGTCGAGCATCTTCAGGGCATCGTTGTAGAGCTTGGTTGCCTCAGCCCCTGAGTGGGGATTGTTCAGGATGGACGGGAACTTGCCCTTGAATTCCCAGGCCTGAAAGAACGGAGACCAGTCGATGAACTCGACGAGTTTCGAGAGCGGCAGGTCTTCAATCACCTTCACGCCCGTAAAGGCTGGCTTGGGCGGTGTATAGGCTGACCATTCGATCGGGAATCGCCCCGCTTTGGCCTGTTCAAACGTGACCAGATTCCGTGCCCGTTTGCGGGCGAAACCGATGCGTTCGTCTTCCTGAGACTTGCTGAGTTTGTCGAGAAACGCCGGGCGGGTGTCGTCGCGAATCAGCTGATCGACCACTCCGACGCACTTCGACGCATCTTTCACATGCACCACAGGGCCACTGTAGGAAGGCGAAATCTTGACGGCCGTATGGCGTGTGCTAGTCGTAGCCCCGCCGATCAGCAGAGGGATCGTAAAGCCTTGCCTCTGCATTTCCGAGGCCACATGGGTCATCTCTTCAAGGCTTGGAGTGATCAGGCCCGAGAGGCCGATCATGTCCACCTGATGCTCTTTGGCGGCTTTCAGAATCTTATCGCACTGGCACATCACGCCAATATCGATGATGTCGTAATCATTACAGCCCAGAACCACGCCCACGATGTTCTTGCCGATGTCGTGTACATCGCCCTTGACGGTGGCCATCAGGATCTTGCCACGGGCCGTGTGTTCGGTCCCGCCAGAGGCTTTCTCGGCCTCCATTTTCGGCATCAGGTGAGCGACGGCTTTCTTCATAACACGGGCCGACTTAACCACTTGTGGAAGGAACATCTGGCCGGCCCCAAAGCGGTCGCCGACGATATTCATGGCGTCCATCAAAGGGCCTTCGATGATCGACAGGGTCGGCATGTACTTGGTCATGGCCTCGTCCAGATCGACGTCCAGATAATCGCCCAGACCGTGGATAACAGCATGTGCCAGACGGTCTTCCAGCACGCCGTCGCGCCAGGCTTCGTCGCGGACCTTTTCCTTGCGGTCAGCACCTTTGAACTGGTCGGCGAATTCGATCAAGCGGTCCGAGGCATCCGGGCGACGGTCGAGGAGCACGTCTTCAACCTTCTCCAGAAGATCGGCAGGGATATCCTGATAGACCATCAACTGGGAAGGGTTGATGATGGCCATGTCCAGACCGGCCTGAATGGCGTGGTAGAGGAACGCCGAATTCATGGCTTCGCGGACGGTGTCGTTGCCACGGAACGAGAACGAAACGTTGGATACCCCGCCTGAGGTTCTGGCTCCCGGGCACTCGACTTTCAGGCGTTTGACGGCCTCGAAGAATTCGATGGCATAGCGGTTATGCTCTTCAATGCCGGTACCAACGGTCAGAATGTTGGAGTCAAAGATGATGTCGGTCGGATGAAAACCGGCCTTTTCGATCAGCAGGTTGTAGGCACGCTTGCAGATAGCCACTTTGCGATCCGCATCCGCCGCCTGTCCCTCTTCATCAAAGGCCATGATTACGGCAGCCGCGCCATAACGTTTGACCAGTTGGGCCTGTTTCAGGAAGAGCTCTTCGCCTTCTTTGAGGCTGATGGAATTGACGATCGAACGACCCTGAACGCACTTCAGGCCGGCTTCGATGACCGAGAATTTGGAGCTGTCGATCATGACCGGAACGCGGGAAATGTCGGGCTCAGCGGCGATCAGGTTCAGGAAGCGGGTCATGGCAGCTTCGCCGTCGATCATGCCTTCATCCATGTTGACATCGATCACGTTCGCTCCGCCGTCGACCTGATCGCGGGCGATGGAGAGGGCTTCGTCAAAATTTCCATCGCGGATCAGGCGGGCAAATTTGCGGGAGCCTGTGATGTTGGTCCGTTCGCCGATATTGAGGAAGGTGATGCCCTCTTGAAACGCGATCGGCTCAAGCCCTGAATAGGCGGCCAAAGGTTCCCAGGTCGGCATGGGCCGAGGGGCGACGCCTTCTACGGCAGCGGCAATCTGACGGATATAATCCGGATTTGTACCGCAGCAGCCGCCGACGATATTGAGCCAGCCATTGCGGGCGAATTCGCCGATCACTTCAGACATGTGTTCCGGTGGGTCGTCGAAGCTACCGAAACCGTCTGGGAGACCAGCGTTCGGGTGTGTGCTGATCCGGCAGGTGGCGATTTTGGAGAGCGACTCCAGGTAGGGTCGCATGTCGTCTGCACCAAGGGCGCAGTTGATCCCGACAGAGAGCATGGGGAAGTGGCGGATCGACTCCCAGAAGGCTTCAGCCGTCTGTCCCGATAGGGTCCGGCCCGATTTGTCGGTAATCGTCACTGAGATCATGACCGGCACGGTGCGGCCTGACTCGTCAAAATATCGGCTGATGGCGAACAGACACGCCTTCAGATTCAAAGTGTCGAAAGTGGTCTCGGGAAAGAGGATATCGACGCCTGATTCAACAAGAATCTGAATCTGTTCACCGTAGATTTCGACCAGTTCGTCGAACGTGACGGCACGATAGGCAGGGTCGGAAACGTTGGGCGAGATCGAAGCCGTTTTGGTGGTCGGTCCGATCGAACCGGCAACATAACGTGGCTTGGACGGATTCATGGCTGTGTAGGCATCGGCCGCGCGGCGGGCGACGGCGACAGCGGCCTGATTCA
>CAMBZY010000457.1 GCA_945872325.1 Candidatus Kuenenia stuttgartensis
CTCTTTATCTCGAGGAAGAGATCGGGTAACGATGGAGTCTCCTCGATCTTTCGAAGCCTGAGATGCCTGAAGTCGAAGTACGTGGTTCTGGTGGCATCCGACGTCCGCTGGAACGACAATCAATCGGTCGTAGGCCGCTTCATGGGCGAGCTTTGGAAGTTTACGCCAATTTGGGCTGTACTCGCCCAGAGGTCTGGCGCCCCTGTTCTGCCGTGCTATTGCTCAATGATGCCCAATGGGCGTCACAAATTGGAGTTTGGACCGGTGCAGCACATCCAAGCTGGTGAATCGCTGCAATCGCTGGTTCAAGAGGCACTTGATCGGGTCGAGTCGAAGGTGAAGCAGGACCCTTTAAACTCAAACGACTACTTCCTTTGGGCCACAGATACGAGTCGAGCTTCGATGGATGTGAAGGTTTTGGATGTCGATCAACCGGCAGCGGAAGTTTCACTCAGTCAGGCCCATGGTTTGAATGCCCCTCATTTTGGTGTAACCAGTGAGTCGGTCAAGACATCGAAATTGCACGCCACTCGGGATTGACCGTTTTTTATTTATAAGTCATGATTGCTGATTCACTTAGACACACTTATTCCTGGCCTTGAAACGGTCGGGAATCCGAGAGGATCATGTCTGAGGTCACGGGAAGGAATCCGCGATCATGCAACGACTTAAAGATTGGTCTCGCTGGTTATTCAAAGGCGATGGATCCCGTGCCACAGCCATATTTTGCAGCCTTCTGGCCATTGTAGCCATCTGGCACGCACTCGACTTTTCTCACGACTTCGACCCGGAATACCCCGGCCTGAATCGCGACCATTACAGCAGCTATGCCCCATTTGCTTATCGACTTGCTGAGCCTGGAGATACGCTCGACCTTGTGGTCCTTTACATGAGTGCAGCCGGCATCGGCCTCTCTGCAATCTTGTTCATGCGTCGAGACCTTCAGCATATTGACAGTGCAGAAGTCTCTATCCGGACAACGATTATCGGGTTTTGCCTGGCCGGTCTCTGGATCGGTTCCGCCCCTGATCCCACCCCCGATGGCTGGCATGGGCTCGCCTGGCAAGCCATCACGCGGGTCAGCACTCCACTGGCCACCCGTGGGGCATTGGGGATTTTAGCGATCCTGATCCTAACCCTGATCATCTATCCTATCAGCCGACATAGCCGTATCTTATACCGAAAAGCCTCGCCCGGCTGGAGAGCCCTTTCCGTGCTGGCGGGACTTGGTTTATGTTGCAGAATCGCAGGCTGGCCCGACCCGGAACCGTGGGGATACTGGCCGCGATGGGCGATGATCGTGACACAGTCGATCATTCTGGGGGCATTGATCACCCGGATCAGCGAATTACCTCAACTAAGCGAGTCAAGTCATCGCAAGATTAGTCGCAGAATGGCTTTCAGTACAGCTGGACTGATCCTGATCCTGATTCAGGCCGGTTTCTATATACATTGGCTCCACTGGCCGATCCCACGCTTTAAAGTGGTCATACCAGGCCAGTTATACGTCTCCGCCATGCCACCACCCACCGGTCTGGCTCTGGCCAATGAGCGTCATCATTTCAAGACCATTATCAACCTGTTCAACGAAGACACGCCTCAAAGGCACCCCAACTTCCCCAAGGAAGTGGCTTATGCCGAATCGCACGGAATTCGCTATATCCGTGCTCAGGGAAAGACTTACGGCTCTGTCTATGTGCAATCCACGCTTGATGAGGTGCGCAAGCCTGAAAACTGGCCGGTTCTGGTGCACTGCCATGGCAATATGGACCGCACACCCGCCTGGCTGGGGATGTACCGATTCATTGACCAAGGCTGGAAACTGGCCGATATTCTGGCGGCCATTGAGCGGCACCGAGGTTATCGTCCAAAAGGTGGTACAACCATACTTTACAACGATGTTCTACCGGCACTTGAACCCGACCGATGGGCCTCAGACCCAGTCGCCAAACGCTTGGTCGCGAACGCCAACGGGATCAAACATCAAGCGGAATTGCGTGCTGAGAACGTTGCTGGCAAGAAGGCAGCCACCATCCGCAAGTGATGTAGATGCAACATCAGACAGACTCAGTTTTTGCGACAGCCTGAAGTCGATTTCGAGCCCTCGTGAGCATGGCTCCGACAGAGTTTTCGTCCACTCCGAGCCGCTTCCCGATTTCCCGGTAGCTTTTAAACTCAAGATGATACAGCCGAACCACTTCGGCCTGACGAGGCTCGAGCATGGCCAGAAGTCGATCGACTTCCTCGGTCGCCAGCACTGGCTCAATTTCGACGGAACTGCCATCGACTACAGTGCGATGAGCATTGACATGACCGAGCACAGATTCACGCCTGAGCTTGATCAGCTGACGAATGCATATCCTTCTGCTGATGACAGTTAAGTAAGCTGGAAACGAACTGAGGCCCTTGAACTGGCGAAGGGCGGAGTAGTCGTTTTTAACGAGTTCCAGAAGGATCTCAGCTGCTACGTCTTCGACATCGACAAACGAGAGAGTCATGCTCCGCGAATGTGCTGTATGGCGAACCACATGGAAGACAAGTCCCAGATAACGATCCACAAAGTCAAGCCATGAACCTTCTTCGTGGTTCAGGCAGCGGTCAATCAGTTGTTGGTCCAAATCGCTAAGTGGCATTTTAAGAATGCTCCAGCCGGGGCGGAGACTCCGCACTGCGAAATCGCCCATCGTCGTGGCTTTTGGCCGTTTCGGAAGGCGGCGGATCCAATCCATTCCTCGATCGCTCATCAGAGCTTATCTATAATCAATTATGGGCCCTGAAAGCGGTTGTGACAACTCTTCGAGGAAACTTCGTAGCCTCAGACCGTTGACGGCTTGCCTCTGGATTGGTTATTTCAAAGCATTGAACCTCACCCATAGCAAGCCTTTTCAGGCACAAATCAGGATCCCCAAAAGATGTCGCAAGCCCCCCTTCCCGCTCTGGTAAAATTCCGTACAAAGCAAAACGAGACACCACGCTGGGGGCTTGTACACGGCGATCTGTCCACCCCCGGCTCGTCGGTCACCACTCTGGATGAATCCGTCAATCTCGACACCATTCTGACCAGCGCCGACCCAAAAGCCCTGATTCAAAGCCTGGCCTCAGCGGCTGGCGAATCCACACAAACACTGGCTGATGTAGACCTTCTGGCCCCGATTGACAGCCAGGAAGTCTGGGGCGCCGGTGTGACCTATTATCGTTCGAAAGTGGCCCGACAGGAGGAATCCAAGTCCGGCGGATCGTTCTACGACCTCGTCTATTCCGCCGACCGCCCTGAGCTGTTCTTCAAGTCCACACCGAATCGAACCGTTGGCCCAAACCAGTCGATCCGCGTACGGTCTGACAGCAACTGGTGCGTTCCTGAGCCTGAACTTGCGCTGGTTTTTTCGAGCCGGCTGGAACTGATCGGAGTGACCGTAGGCGACGATGTCTCCGCCCGCGACATTGAAGGCGAAAACCCTCTCTATCTGCCTCAGGCCAAAATGCACATCGGCTGCTGCGCCCTTGGCCCTGGGATTGTTCCAGTATC
>CAMBZY010000458.1 GCA_945872325.1 Candidatus Kuenenia stuttgartensis
TGGGTTCATTATGCTCGATCCATGGGTTGGTCCAAACGTAAACGCAACTGGGCCGGTCGGATGGTCGCCTTGAAAGCAGCACGATACGACCGCCATAACGTGAAGCTGAAGGCCAAAAAACTGAGGGCGAAAGCCTCGACCCCTGTGCGTGAGGCCAGCCACTCATGAGAATTGCCCTCAACTATCGCAATATCGACCCTAATCGTGGAGGGGCTGAGACTTATGTCGCAGACCTGACCCGGTCTCTGATCCAGAGGGGCCACCAGGTCACTCTCGTGGCCGAATCCGTCAGGGCCGAATCCGTTCCCCAGGAAGCCGTTTTTCTGCCAGTTCCCGTGAGCGGCCTGAGCCGGTCAGCCAGGATCTGGTCGTTTGCCGAAAATTCGCAGAAAGTTCTTGAAGCTCACTCCAGCCAATTCGATGCCACCATGGGATTTATCAACACATGGCACCACGATGTGATCATCCCTCAAGGTGGTCTCAGAGCTGGCTCAAGGCTTCACAATGCAGAGCGATTTCACTCACCCATCCGCCGGTCTGTTTATAGATTCCTGAAATCTGCCAGCCCGACCGAGTGGAAATACGATCGCATTGAACGCCTCCAATATGCTCCTGAACGAAATGCCCGTGTGGTGGCTGTCAGCCAGCTGGTATCAGGCCATTTGCAGAAGTTTCGCAACATGCCACAAAGCCGGATTCATGTCGTTTATAACGCGATTGATCCGAACAGGTTCGCCGTGGCTGATCCTTCAAAGGTTCGTGCCGAAACCCGCTTGAAATACGGCCTTTCTCCCGATACCAGTGTTGGCCTTTTTGTTGGCCATAATTTCTGGCTCAAAGGTCTCGAGCCTCTGCTGAAGGCCTTGGCCGCGAGGCAGGCCCATGGTCAGAGCGTGGAGCCGATCCACCTCTTGGTTTCCGGTGGTGGCAAGATCAGGCCATTTCAGAAAATGGTTGACCAGCTTGGTCTGGGTCAAACAGTTCAATTGCTGGGCTTTACGCCCGACATCAAAAGCCTCTTCCATGCCTCCGATTTTTTCGTCTCGCCCACCTATTACGACCCCTGTTCGCTGGTGGTGATGGAGGCCCTTGCCTGTGGCCTTCCTGTGATCACCACTGGATGCAATGGGGCAGGGGAGCTGGTGACCAACGGCCGCGAAGGCTTTGTCATACCCACCCCCAATCATCAAAAAGAACTCGTTCAGGCGCTTGATGGGATGGCCAATCGTGCGTCTGTTCAGCAAATGGCCGTTGCTGCATGTGAGCTGGGCAGGGCACAGACATTTGATGCCCATGTGAGCCATCTCGAACGGATTTTTGAAGACGTGTCAGCCGAAAAACAGGCGGCCAGAACGAAGGATCAAGTTCTCAGGCCGCACCTTGGTGGTCAGGATCAGAATCAAAAAAGTCGAATTCAAACCCCAAGCACGGAAAGCGAACGGGCCCCACGATGAAAGCTGTCATTCTTGCCGGAGGTCGCGGCACCCGCCTGCGTCCATACACCTCAGTCTTCCCCAAGCCCTTGATGCCGCTTGGAGAAGAAAACGCCATGCCGATTCTGGAAGTGGTGATCCGCCAACTGGCCCGGTTCGGGTTCGACGAAGTCACCCTGATCACGGGTTACCTGAGCGAGCTGATCGAGTCATTCTTCGGCGATGGCCGCAAGTTCGGCGTTCATCTCGATTATGTCCGCGAGGAACGTCCGCTTGGTACAGCCGGTGGTCTAGCCCTTCTGGGCAAGCCTGACGAGTCGGTTCTGGTCATGAATGGAGACATTCTGACCACGCTCGACTACCGGGCCATGTTCGACTTCCACACCAATCGGGAGTCCATCGCCACCATTGCGAGCTACCCGCGTGAGGTCAAAATTGACTTCGGCGTGCTCGACTTTGGCGACGACCCCCACATTCTGGCCGGTTATCGTGAAAAACCAGCGTTCTCATTCCAAGTCAGCATGGGCGTCTACATTCTTGCCCCTGAGGCTTGGGACCGTATCCCTGCCGGACAAGAATTGGGCATGCCTGATCTTCTGGAAAAATTGAGGGGCGAGGGTCGGGACATCAACTGCTTCAAGCAGAACTGTTATTGGCTCGACATCGGCCGCCACGATGATTATGAGTCGGCGAATTCGATTTTTGAAGCTCGAAGGGCCGAATTTCTCGGCACCACTGCTCCAACCGACCACGGGCCTCACCTGTTCCGGATTCGCGACAATATCCGCACCCATGTCGGTCACGAAAGATGACACCATCCAGCATGGGCATCCTCCTGGCCATCATCGGGACATACCTGATCGGTTCCATCCCGTTTGGACTCTTGGTGGCCCGATTTGTGGGCGGAATTGATATCCGCCAACACGGGTCGGGCAATATCGGGGCCACGAATGTCGGGCGAATTCTGGGCCGGAAGTATTTCTTTGTGGTCTTCATGCTCGACATGCTGAAGGGGTTCGTGCCGACCTTTCTCGCTGTTCAGGAGACGGAGGCGATTAAGTTTTCGAACTTAACGCCTCTGTTAAGCCATGCGCCCATTCTGATAGCGGCATCTGCGGTGATCGGTCACAACTTTCCCGCTTATTTAAAATTCAAGGGTGGGAAGGGCGTCGCCACCAGCCTGGGTGTGGTCCTGGCCATTGATTTGAGCAGTTCACTGCTCGCTCTGGCTGTCTTTATGATCACTCTGAGCATCTGGCGATTCATCTCGCTTTCTAGCCTTTTGGCGACGACAGCATTTCTTGTCGGCCATTTCAGCACGACGGAAAATCCATTCGGGCGACTGGAATGGGGCACATCGCTGATCATGATTGCATTATGGGCCATGATGATCTGGCGACACAGAACGAACTTGAAACGCATCCTGGGTGGTACCGAGCCAAAAGTCGGTCAAAAAAAATCATGAATCCTGATCCAATATCCCCAGTTCAAATGCAATCGAGTACCAGTTCCCTCTGGAACATCCTGATTCGATTGGCATGCTTTGTGGGGTTTGTTATCGCATGTCTGGTTGGATATTCAGCCTGGTCGAGCCGGCCTGGAAAAGTTCTGAGCCGGTTTATATATTTAAGTAATAAGCCATGGGTATTCAACACCTATTCCCGCGTGGGTACTGGGCTTCAGCGAGCCGATGATATTGCATTTTTTGACAGTGGGAAACGGCTGGCCATGACCTGTCCACGATACACGAAATTCACGCTTTGGGATACCACAGGAGCCGCAGGTCCCCAGCAGATTCGTGAGATTGAGCTTCAAGGACGTCCTCAGCGAATCACTCCTTATAAAGATAAAATTGTCATTGTTCAGCGCCCGCCTGGAGATGACAGACACATTAAGCCTGGTTTTTTTGAGGTTTTTGATAATTCGGGCAAACGTGTGGCTGGTCCGATTGATATCGGCTGGGATCCTGATGAAATCGCACTGGTTGAACGTGATGGCAAGCTCTATGGACTGATATTATTGTCAGGCAATGCCGAAGGCGAGGATAATCGGCCTGCTCCGTGCTTGAATATTGTGGAAATTCATCCGGAAAC
>CAMBZY010000459.1 GCA_945872325.1 Candidatus Kuenenia stuttgartensis
CGACTTGAAAAAGATCAACGTCGATACAACAGTCCAGCAAAAGGCGATTGCATTTCCTACAGATTCACGGTTGTACCAGAAAATGCGGCTTGTTCTTGTGCGGCGAGCGAAACACTTGAACATTGTCTTGAAAGAGACCTTCCAGAAAGCAGGCAAAGAAGCCCTCATCATGCATTCACGGTATTCACATGCAAAACAATTCAAGCGTGCCGCGAAGATGGAAAAAAGGCTGAAAACGCTCTTGGGCCGTATGATTCGCATGATTCAGAAACTGGCACCACATCAAGACGGCAAGATTAAAGACGATAAGTTACGGGAACTCTTGCAATTGGCAGAACGCTTGATGGCGCAGGAGAAAACCAGTAAGAACAAGATTTACAGCATTCATGAACCTGAAGTGAAATGCATTTCGAAGGGTAAAGCTCACAAGCGATATGAATTTGGCTGCAAGGTGAGCGTTGTGACGACGAACAAGTCGAACTGGGTAGTTGGAATTCAGGCATTGGACGGCAATCCTTTCGATGGGCACACTTTGCAAACGTCTGTCACTCAGATGGAGCGGATCACAGGGCAATCGCCAGAGGATGTTGTCATAGACCAAGGTTACAAGGGGCATGATTATTCTGGGCCAGCACAAGTTCACATTGTAAAAAAGCTTTCGAAAAGCATTACAAAGTCGATTCGTAACATGCTGAAACGTCGAGCCGCAATCGAGCCAGTCATTGGACATTTGAAGAGCGACCATAGGATGGATCGAAATTATCTTCGAGGCGTAGAAGGCGATAGAAACAATGCAATCCTGGCTGGAATTGGGTTTAACCTGCGCAAACTCTTGCGATGGGTTATTTTTACCCTGAATTTCTGGCTGACAGAGTGTCTGACCGTGATAAAAAGTCGTTTCTGGAGTTCAATCGAGTTCGATTTGCTGCGAATTTGAAGTCGTTCTGTGATCGATGGTCAATGAGGTCGCTAAACTGATCACCGAAAATTCCAAAAGGGTGTTTTTCAGGGACGACTAATTACTGAGCAACCAGCCAGAGGCAAGGCAATTTCCGGAAGCAACTTACGACGATTGCACTCGTCATGGCGAGAGAGAGAACCGGATGGAAATGAGCATCTAAAATTGGCTCTTCCGCACTTTTGGTACAAGTCTATCGAGTCTGATGATCGCGCAATCATCTTTCTGATAGGAGTTTACCGATTCATACGATACCGGTTTAGTTTGCGTTGGAACGGATGGATCCCACATGAGACAATTGACCTCAATTCACCAGCAAATTGACCACAAAATCCGTATTGAAGGTTCAAAAAGGTCGAACGTGCTCAAACCAGGTTGCACCAAAAGTGCGGGAGAGCCAATTTTAGATGCTCATTTCCAACGGCTAATTATTTGCAACTGACGGGTCAGTTGATCAAGGCGAAACTGATAATCAATTGATATGCTTTGATACGCCTGAAATTGATTCAGGCATTTCTCGACTATTTCCCGAGCCGCTTCTGGTTTGGCTTGGTTTAGAAGTGCTTCGGCTTTCACGATAGCAAATCTGATCTGTGTTTCAGTCGCGTTTGTGTAATCAGCCAATGAAATCTGATACGATGGATCAGACAGCACATTCAATATATTCCTAAGATTACCTATCTCAGGGCGATTTATATCAAGGTCTTTTAATAACAGCAAAGCTTTATCAGTCAAACGCAATTCAGGTATCGGACTTCTAAGATAAAGTTCCGCCAATTGCTGTGGATTGTTTTTGATCTCGGAAGGCTGCGAAAAGTATCGTTCCAATTCGCGGAATAAAGCTAATGCTTCACCATGCTTGCCCTTGTCGGATTCCAGTACGGCCACAGCCTCCAATCCGATATTCAGAAATAATTGAATATGGTTGGCAAGTGGTGTTTTGGCCGCCATCAGTTCCCGACAAATCCCCAAGAGAGATCCCACTTCATTTTCTACGTCTTTGATGGGTCGCGTTCTATAATTCTTTCTGGATTCAATAACAACCGTACTCACAAACACATCTGCTGTAAGTGGCCATAGCACATCATTTCTGGATTTAACTCTATTCAATTCGGCTTTCACACTATTTATCTTCTGTTGAAACAGTCTTTGATCCTCATCATTGTTTTTGATCGTGTTTAATATACTCTGAACACTCGCGAGCCAGAAAACCACTTTATCTGGGTCATTTGGATATTTGCTCATCATTCTGGCTTGAACTGGTTCGCTTTTCTTTGATATCGCAAGAGCGTTCACATGCATTCCTGTATTTCTTAAGACTTGGGTTTTATCTAAATAGTAATTTGCAAGGTCAGAAAATGCTTCATCCACTTCAGGATTCTCTCGTATGACTATTTCAACTGCCCTGATCGCTTCATCTACAAAAGGTTCGCATTCGACCCAACCTGATTCTCGATTTACACTCTGAATCAGATGCGCAGTTTCTATGCAACTGTGGCCATATCTTATCCGAGACTGGTCCAATAGGCTGATCGCAATTTTGTCTCCCTCTTTAAGGTGTGCCAGTTGATCCAACTCTGCCCCGTGTTCATCAATCAACCTTTTTAATGATACCCTGGCTTGCGATATCATTTCTAAAGCAAGATTCTGTTGACCATTTACATTTTTAAGTTCACTGGCAATCTGTAGGCCGACATAAATCAAGTCGTACCGCTGTCGCAGATCTGGTGAATCCGTACCAATTTCTTTCAGTAGTGCAGAAAGTTTCTGAATCTTGGATATCTCATCAGATTTTAGAACCCCAAATTGCAAGAAACGTTTTAACAGTGGTGCAGAGACTCTTAAGATCTCAGCTGTTCTTGCAAGTTCCCTCTCCGTTTTTCGCTCGCCCTCAACGGCTCGATTCAGAGCATATGACAGCATGATCACGCTTGTGAAAAGTACACTGAATAGACTTCCGGAAAGTGCTGCAAGCCACGGCTTCTCGCGAATCCAGAGCTTCAGTCTCCGTGAGTAGCTCACACGTCGGGCATCAACCGGCTGATTTTCCAAAAAATTCTTTAAGTCATTCTTTAAATTCATCACACTCGAATAACGCAGTTCTGGTTCGCGGCGCATGCATTTCAGACAAATCGTTTCCAAATCCCAAGGGATTTCTTTCTCAAAGAAAGTGGGCGGAATCACATCTTTTTCGCAGGTTTTCTCCATGGTTTCAAAAACAGACTGTGACTCGTGTGGCAATCGGCCTGTCAGCAAGTGATAAAGCACCGCTCCAATCGAATAAATATCTGCGCTCGCCGAGATTTTTCCAAATCTCTTTGAAATCATTTCCGGCGGCATATATCCAGCCGTCCCAACACCAACGGTGGCAGTCGAAAAGTCTCCGTCGTCTCGCATGACCTTGGCTAATCCAAAATCACACAACATCGGCTCGTTAAATCTGTTATGATTTAATAGAATATTTGACGGTTTAATATCCCGGTGCAAAATTCCGGAATCGTGTGCCAAAGCCACTGCGTCACAAAGCCTGATCAACATTTCAACCGCTTCGACCTGCGTAC
>CAMBZY010000460.1 GCA_945872325.1 Candidatus Kuenenia stuttgartensis
TCTCACCTCATCACCAAGTATTCAGCGTGGAGTGGATGCTGCCTCATTCAGCGACACCATCTGGGTTGAGGGTGGAGCAACATTATTCACGGGTGGCTTGAGCATCGCGGGCGGCAAGAATCTCAACGTCCTCACAGGAGATTCTGATACATCCACGATTAATACTCAGGTGAGCGGTAATTGGGCACTCTCACAAGGGTCCTCGATTCATCTGAATTTGACCAACACCACATATTCAAACTACACGATCAGTAGTGCGACCTCTGTGGCTCTGAATAATGCCACCTTGAATCTTGCGAACCTCAGTGATTTGACCATCGGAGCCACCTACACGATTCTCGATCTTCCTGCCGGTGCATCGCTCACGGGATCGTTCGCCAACTCGACCTTTGATTTTGGAACATCCAGAGGCGTTCTGAATTACTCCGGTGGGCTGGATTCAAACGATGTGCTCCTCACAATCATTCCAGCAACCGACCCAACCAACGTACTGGTGAACACCAGCTTCAGTGAATATCAGCCTGGTCAGATCGCGACTTACAACGGTACCGACTACTACTACGGATACGATGCATTCGCCAACCTCTCCGGTGGTTTCGGCGGTGTTGCCAGTAACTCCACTTTGTTCCTCTTCAACGGAACTTACACGGGTGCCACAGCCACCAAAACATTCGCCCTGGAGGTTCCAGTTGGCCAATCGGCTTCGGTGACTTCCACGATCGACACCAGTGTGGCCATGAACTTTACGGGCTGGTCAGGAAGCCTTCTCGCCTCTCAGATCAATGTGTCGGCCGGTTCCACCTTCAATAATCTGGCCTCGTTCATCTCGGACAACGGAACATTGCAATTTGCTGGTGGTTCGACGTTCACCAACGTCAGTCTGACGGCAACCCGCAATATCATCATCACAGCCAGTAACAGCTCTGGTGCCACACTTGTGGGTGCCCATACCACCCCAGTGATTACGTCAACGAACACAGCTGCCAACCTTTCACTCGCCAATCTGATCCTGAGTTCCAATTCGGAATCAGGGGTCGGTGTCAGCTCTGGAAATACCAACAGTGTGACGTTCACCAACGTCTCGATGGGAGAGAACATCTCTACGGCCGGTAGCATCTCCAACACGGGCCCGATGGAGATCAACTTCAATTATCCGGAGAGCACATCTGACAATGTTCTGGCAGTCTATCCTACCTTCCTGACCTTCACACAGTTCGGAAACGGTGCATCAAACCTGACACTTGCGGGAACATCCAACCTCACAATCAACACAGTGCTTGGAAACGCTACCTCAGCAGGTAACAACGCGTTCACCTTGGGAAGTAATACGAGCCTTGCGGGTGGCAATATCACCACAGGTCTTGGAAACGACACCTTCACATTAAACAGCTATTTTTCTGGCACGCTTAATGGTGGGGCAGGGACAAATAACCTAACTCTGTCGGGTGCCTCGGCTGGTGTATCAATGTTTAATGCAGGTGGGTTGGGTACGGTTTTTGCTCCAACAACCAGAAATAACAACTTCACAATCACAAGTCTCGGGCTTGGTACTTTAAACACGGCCAGCCTTACCAGTTTCACGGGTGTCAGTGGCTTGAAGGGCGGTACTTATGCCGATAACTTCATCTTTGAAAATGGCGGTCGCATTACGGGAGCGATTGACGGAGATCGGGGTACGGATAACTTCAGTCTCGCCAACTATTCCTCTTCCAGTATACTCCGAACCAACATCACAGGCAGCGATATCGGCAGCATCGATCTGATGCAGCCAGGCAACTTGGTTGGCAATGTTTCGGTCGTGGGGAGTTATTCCAAGATTGAAAACCTGACAGGTGGAGCAGGTACGGATATCTTCCACTTCAATAATGCTGGATCAGTCTCAGGCACGCTCGATGGTGGACTGGGTAACAATACCCTGGATTACCGCGATTACTCGATCGATAAAGTAAATGTCAATCTGGGAACAAGGACTGCAACACTTATCGGCGGTGGTGCTTCCGGGCGGATCAATCGGATCCGTGATATCTTTGGCACAATCAAAAACGACAATCTTGTAGGCGATGCTCAGCCAAACATCATCTATGGTGGTGCTGGAAATGACAACATTGTGGGTGGCGACGGCAACGACCTGATCATCGGCGGAACTGGATCCGATAGCGTGAGCGGTGGCAATGGCTACAATATCGTGGTTGGTGGATATGTCGATTTCAACCTCGGTGGAGGCGGCAGTTCAAATACCAGTTACGGAATTTCCGAGTCGAATTGGGATTATGTCCTGCGTTCCATGATGGATCAGCTTTCAGCAGTTGTGGATGGAACGACAGCAGATTTGACTTACGCTCTCATGGAAAATACCGGGGTATCCGTCTCGATTCCCGGTGTCAGTGGCAGTCAGAATGTCCAATTAATTGCCTCGACCGCAGGTAATACAACCCTTCGGGGAACTGTCTTCGACGATCGCAATATGGATCGGATTTCGGTGGGTGGAGATAATCAGGGCTGGGTCTTCTACTCAACCTTCGGCAGCACAGCTGACATCATTTCAGATCCGACCAAAGCCCGTCGCAAGACTGTCGCCAATCGCCGAACACCTTGATTTAAGGGTTCCAGTCCAAATCATTCTGGGGGGGATGGGTCTTAACGGACTCATCCCCCTGATGCATTCAGTCATGAAATCAGGGCGGTGGATCTCGTTCAAGAAATCCACCGCCCGATGTTTTTGTCAGATCAAATACAAGTCCTGCTCAAACCACGCCGTTTTTGGCGAACCATTCGAGAAGCCGTTTCCAGCCGTCCTCAGCATGATCCTTACGATAAGTTGGACGATAATCCGCATGAAAACCGTGCGGAGTCTCCGGATAAAGCACGATCTCACCAGGTTTGCCAGCCTCTTTCAAGGCCTTTTGCATTTGTTCCACCGTGTTGTTCGGAATCCCGTTGTCAGCCCCACCATAAAGTCCGAGCACTGGGGCCTTGAGATCATTGACCAAATCAATCGGGTTTTTGGGGTGCAGCGGGTCAGCCATGCCCACCAGTCGGCCATACCAGGCGGCTCCGGCCTTTAGGTTCGGGTTGTGTGCCGAATAGAGCCAGACAACGCGCCCACCCCAGCAAAATCCGGTGATACCGAGCTTTTCCGTATTCGCCTTGCCGGTCTCTTTGGCCCAGGTAACGGTCGAGTCCAGGTCAGACATCACCTGCTCATCAGGCACCTTGGAAACGATTTTGAGAATCTCCGGGAACGCGGTCAAATTTGACACATCTCCCTGACGCACATAAAGATCAGGCGCAACGGCCAGATATCCTTTCTTGGCGAACCTTCGGCAGACGTCCTTAATATGCTCGTGAACCCCAAAGATTTCCTGCACCACCAAAACGACTGGGAAATCCTTGCCTGATGATGGCATGGCACGATAGGCCGGTATCTCGCCGTCCTTAACCTTGATCTTCACCTCGCCTGCTTCCAGACCGGCTGTATCGGTCGTGATGGTGTCGGC
>CAMBZY010000461.1 GCA_945872325.1 Candidatus Kuenenia stuttgartensis
TGGCTTGGGCGTATCGGCCATCCCTACTGTCTTCATTTTCAGTGGCGGCAAAGCTGTTGCCCGACTTGTAGGCGTAAACCCTGAAGCAAAATACCGCGATGAGCTCAACAAGCTGATCGGCTAAGCTCTACCATCCAACGGATCATTGACGTTTTCTGATGAATCTCAATCAAAAAACTCCGTCCAGCCCGGCCCAAAAGGTCGGGTTGCTTCGTGTACGCCTAAAAGTCTGTGGGGTAACAATCCCAAGTCAAGCCAGCGAGTTGCGTCAAATGGGCGTAGACTTGCTGGGCCTGAACTTTCACCCACCGTCTCCGCGATTCGTACCGCCTGAACTGGCCCGCCAATTGGTTCAGGCCTGGGGCGATCCGGCCACAGTGGTAGGCGTATTCGTGGACCGGACTGCTCAGGAAGTGTTGGAAATTCAGCAATCCACTGGGTTTGGAATTGCTCAGCTGCATGGCGATGAATCTGACGAAATCGTGGCTGAAGTGGCCTCAAAAATGCCAGTGATCAAGGCCATTCGGATCAAGGATCACGATTCACTGGAGCGGGCAGGGGCTCAACTTGCACGGTTGAAAAATCTTGGTGTGGATTTAAAAGCGGTCTTGATTGACGGCTATTCCGCATCGGCACATGGTGGAACCGGGGTGTCAGTTGCGAAAGACCTGGTTTTGTCAGCCATAAGCCTCTATCCCAATCTGATTCTGGCAGGGGGCCTGTCTCCTGAAAATCTCGAGGATCGACTGACCTGGATTCAGCCATGGGCAGTCGATGTTGCCAGTGGTGTGGAGAGTGAGCCCGGAGTGAAGCAGATGGATGCCGTTTTAAGCATGGTTCAGATGGTTGATAAAACAGTTCGATAATTCCGGGGGAAGGCTATAAGTTCAGATCGAGCGGTTCGGAGCCCAATCTTTCGATATAAAGATGTTTTGCCCGGTAGTTGAATGTTCCTTATTATGGCCGTTATGAGTATGCTGATGAGGATGGATGGAAAGTTCCTCAACCTGTCGACCAGAATGGGTGCAATCGGATTCCCGAAATCAGCCATAACGACTGAGCGATGGATCAGATGTGGAACTCAATGAGAAATGTTGGCCGATGCGCCGACACGATGTCACACGAGTGACCTAACTTCATACCCCAAGAGCCAATGCCCGAAATTCAACCGTTCCGAGCCCTGCGTTTTGACATCACCAAAGTGGGCGACCTTTCTGACGTGGTCTGCCCTCCATATGACGTGATTGATCCTGCATTCCAGCAGCGTCTGCACGACCTGAACCTGCATAATATCGTGCGCCTTGAATTCGGGATGGATCAGCCTGGCGACGACGAAGCCACCAATAAATATAAGCGAGCCGCAGCCACGTTGATCGATTGGATCAAAACCGGTGTGCTGACCCCTGAAGCCCACAAAGCCATCTATCTTTACGAGCAAGAGTATAAGGTGGAAGGCGAGACCTTCACCCGTCGTGGCTTCTTCGCCCGAGTCCGTCTCGAACCGTTCGGTGAAGGTCGTATCTACCCTCACGAACAGACCTTAAGTGGACCAAAGGCGGATCGCCTGAACCTGTTCGAAGCCACTCGGACAAACTTCAGCCCGATCTTCGGACTCTATCCAGACGAGACCAACTCCGTTCTGACAGGTCTCGAAAAAGGCGTGAGAGACCGTACCCCGATCACAGCCATTGACCACCTGGGTGTGATCAACCGGGTCTGGCCTGTGATCGACGATTCTGCGATCACAGCCGTTCGCGGACTGATTGCCGACAAGCCGATTTTCATCGCCGACGGCCACCACCGCTACGAAACAGCTTTGAACTATCAAAAACGGCTGGCTTCTGAGGGCCTGATTCAGGATTCAGACGATCCCGCCAATTTCGTTCTCATGACTCTGGTTTCCATGAGCGATCCCGGTCTTTTGATTCTCCCAACGCACCGGCTCATGTCTGGCCTGGGAGCGATCACTTCCGAAGAACTGTCTGCCAAACTGGCTCCTCAATTTGAGGTGGAAGAGTTTGGCGAAGGCGCTGAGGCTGCCGAGGCCGCCTGGGAATTTATCGAACAATCGGGCGACCAATCGCGGATCGGCTTCGGCACGTCTACTGACGGCAAGTGGATTGTGGCGAGCCTGCGGGACGATGCCCGGATGGATACTCTGTGCCCGACACAGTCGCCGGAATGGAGAAGTCTGGGCGTGAGTATCCTGCGAGAACTGGTCGTAAAAGATCTGCTTCAGGCCGAATCTTTAGCGAAGTTCAAGTATGTCCACCTCTTGAGCGAAGTGCTTGATGAGAAGGGGTATGATGTGGCAGCACTGGTTCCATCTGCGACGATGGATCACGTGCAGTCGATCGCCTCAGGTGGCGAGACCATGCCACCAAAGAGCACTTATTTCTATCCCAAGCTGCTGACAGGGATGGTCGTAAACCCAATGTTTGACCTTCGGGAAATCTTCGTCAACTAAGCCTTCAAAACAGATCGGAAAACCTCGCCATGTTGTTGTCGTATCGTCGGTTCTTTGTCAGGGAACGTGTCGCAATGTTAAAATTGACTGACACTTATGACATATTCGATCCGGCAACAAACGCTCAGATCGGGGTGGCTAAGGAAGAGCCACCCACCTGGGCTAAATTTGCGAGACTGATGGTCAACAAGCGGTTTTTGCCTACGAAGATTCACATTTATGAAGATGAAGCCGATGGACCGATTTTTTCGTTGAGCAAAAAGCCCGGGTTTTTGCGAGTCAGCGTGGTCGTTGAAGACGCCCGTGGTAATGAATTTGGAACCCTTCGAAGCAAGGTCTTGAGTTTTGGCGGAGCCTTTACAGTCCTGAGGGCAGATGGGACTGAGGTGGCGACTGTAAAAGGTGACTGGAAGGGTTGGAACTTCCGGCTTCTGGATGAGCACGGCAATGAACTTGGAGTGGTGACCAAGCAATGGGCAGGGCTTGGCAAGGAGTTTTTCACGAGCGCTGACAATTATGTGATTGCACTCGACGATTCCGAGGGGACCTCCGCCGACCCGAAGCTGGCGGCTCTTCTACTGGCGGCTGGACTGGCGATTGATATTGTCTTTAAGGAACGTTGATCAGTCATGGGGTTTCTGAATCTATGCCCGATCTTGTGACAAGTAGAGTTGTTTTCAGTAAAGATCCGAAATGGGCCTGCTCGTGTCAATCTCTGGCCTTGCAGGCGCATTTGAACGATTTTCGTCAAGTCAGGTTCAAATTCTTCCTGAGATTTATTGCTATTCAAAAGCTTACCCAGATAGATCAACAGCTAAAAGCGGCCAATGCAGTCGGTTGAATTGATTTGTCACTTGATGACGAACTATGTAAGAATACGATAGTTGATATGAAAGATCTGGTTCATATTCAAATCAAGTGAAATCTTCTGGGGATTGGTGATCGTATGAGCAGCACTTTAGATCAGCCTGAGTTGATGACATCGACAACCGCTGATGATAAAGATCCTTATCAACCCCCGAAGCTGGAT
>CAMBZY010000462.1 GCA_945872325.1 Candidatus Kuenenia stuttgartensis
CCTGAGAGTCAACGCAACATCCTTGTTAATAATATATTATATCGTAAATCAAAAGACCTTGAAAGGGGTGGATTCATCCCACCCTACGTTGCAACTGCTTTTCATCACATCGGTTAAAGCAATATTACGAAACAGAATTGTCTCGATGGTCTCAGTTACTCAGGTGATAAAACCCTAGCCCCAGGATGAAGTAAACGCTGAGGATCATATATCCTTCAAGCCAGTGCGATTCGCCGTCGTAAGTGAATGCCCGGGTCACGCTGACGGCCATCAAAATGGAGACCACTTCATAGCTCGTGAAGTTTAAATCCATCTTGTCGCCAATCATTACACTGAATAAAACCAGCACCGGCGCCACCAATAATGCAACCTGTGTGGCTGATCCCATCGTGGCCTGAATGGCGAGATCCATCTTGCCCTTTTTGGCAAATGAAATGGCATTCAGATATTCGCCGATATTTCCGCCCAGTGAGAGCAGAATCACGCCGGTGAAAATGTCTGAAAATCCGAACTGGGCAGACATTGGAGTCAGTGCGTCTGTCAATACTTCACTCACAATGGCAATTAACATGGCGAAAAATGCCAGCCGGCTCACTGCGGATAGGATCGAGACTTTCGGGCGTTCCTCAGCCTCGGTTTCTGATGGATGAGTCTGACCACCATCCATTAAGGCTTCCATCGAATCCTCTTTAACGGACTTATAAAAGCCCTTGTGCGTGACAAGGCTGAAAAACAGGCTTAATAGATACAGCAAGAGCAGCAATGCAGAGATCTCGACTGAGATCGACTCCACAGCTTTCTGGGTCGTAAGATTGAAAATAGCAGGGATGATCAGGCCGCAGGTGGCCAGCATGACCAGCGAGGAATTGATCCGTGCGGCACGCTTATTAAAAAAGACGACATCCGATTTCATGCTGGCCGCCAGAATGGCACAGCCGAGTCCGAATAAAAGGTTGCCAATGATCGAGCCGGAAAGTGAGGCTTTGACCACGTTGGTCAGGCCCTTGGAAAGTGCAAGCATGGAAACCACGATTTCAGGCAGGTTTCCCATCAAGCCTAGGAGGATCCCGCCGGCCTGTTCGCCAAGGTGTGTGGATAGATCTTCTGTGGCGAGCTTTAATTGCTCCGCTATCAGGAAAATCCCGATCAGCGAGATCAAAAACTCCAGGCTTGGAGCGATCTCAAATTGAGAAAGGCTCAAAGTCAATGCAATCAAAGCCCAGCGGATCAGGTAAATGAGATGGATCATGGTCGAAAGCCTCCAAGCTTTTGATTTAAATGGTCGGGCAATTCAGCAATCAGCCACTTCAAGGGCATTTCAATTGTGAGTCTGGTCGGTGGGCGTTCCAGTATCTGGAAACCGGCCTTCCATATCATCCAGAAAACGCCTCAGAACGTCCAACCCGGTTTCGTGGCCTTTGGGAAAATAGTTTTGAAGCTTATCAGACACCTTACGAAATAACTGGGGCCAAAGCCTTAGCCCACCTGCCAGAATCAAGGGTGTGCCAGGGCCTGGAAAGATCCAGAAGATCAGGCCGCTGGCCATCACAGCCGCAGCCGCTTCAGGCGAGAGACGCTTGAGTCGGGCCTGAATATCGGCCGGCAGAGAGTCGAAACGTGGGTCGTCCGTGATATTTTGAGTCATGTCAAATTCGAGATTCAAGCCGGTTTTTCCAGGCTCAGTTGGGACGGATCCTGAACCTGAGCAATGCTGCCTGGGTATCGACGATTCAGGTCCTCTTCAAATCGTCCCAGAAGCTGGAACACGGAATCGTGAGCCGTAGGGAACTTATGGCGGAACCGCTCCTCGATCGGCTTGAAAGTTCTGGGCCAGATCGCCAGCCCGCCTGCCAGTATGAACGGGATACCGGGGCCGGGGAGCGGAATCCCAAGGATGCCGATAAGGATCAGCATGGATGCCACTTCAGGCGGCAAGGTTTTGGCCTCAAACGGTGACGTGTCTGGAGGACGATTTTCAGGTTGGCTCATGATGGCTTGCTCTCAGTCGAATCTGCCTGACTTGGATACCGGTGTTCAAGGTCGTTCATGAATCGGTCCAGCCAATGTGCTCCGCCGGCGTGCGATTTCGGGAACTTTCGGGCCATCCACTTGTCCGCTGGTCGAAACGCCTTGGGCCAGAGCGATAATCCTCCGGCAATGATCAATGGTGTACCAAATGGGCCTGGAAAGATCAGCCCCACAATGCCGATCCCGATGATCAGGGAACCGATCTCGGGAGGGAGCTGTTCGAGTCGTTCCGCGTGAGTCGGGCCGTGATCGGTCGAAGGTGTAGGTTCAAGAGTTGCCGGCAGTTGGGACACGCGTGTAACTCCTCTGGATTTGAGACTTGTGACGCGTTCTGCGCTGAATCGACCAAATCCCGGCGTTGGTCAGGATCACAGACGCCAGACTCGTAAAGCCCATGGTGAAGGCACCCGTCACGGCCACCACGTTTGGGATAAGAGCCATCCGGCGGATGTTTTTCTGCTCTTTGGCCTGCTCTGTGACCAGATCAAACAGACGGTTCCAGTCGGGCTGGCCGGCGCGGGTCAGGCTGAGGGCACTGGCTGGATTGAGTTTTGAGTCGAGTTCCGAACTGGTGGAAAGTGCCAGATCAGCGGCCTTGGCCGTGTTCGGGAACCGCGAGGCATCGCCCACCCAGCCGATCCTGTTCAGACCCCGTTCGCGCAGAAGGTGGAACAGGCGGACTCGGTCCACATCGTTTAAAAGCGGCGGAATGCCTTGGAGGGTCAGGGTTTGATCCTGATTGACAAGATCAATCCGGGTCGGGCTGTGGATCTCAGCCAGAATCTGGCCAGCCACCAGTGGCGTAAATTTCGTACTTGTGGCGGATTCAATCACCCAGACTTGAATTTCATGGGCGTTTAGAACGGCCGAAGCGTTGCGGATCAGGAAGCCTTCGTGGAGGGCATCTCCACCAAGCCTCAACTGGTCCAGCCCTTCTCCGAATCCAACACCGGTCGAATAATCAGGCCTCATGACAGCCACGGCCGTGCCAATTCCGCCTGTGGCCAGGCCCAGACCGGCGAGGGCGAGCGTGGGCAGAACCGTCTTTTCGGCAAATCGCTGGCCGTGATTGTTTAAGGCGGTTTCGCCACGATTGGTGCCTGAATTGTTTAAGATTTCAGCCCTCAGGCGAGCCATGCGGGTATCAGGGCCTGTGTGACGCACCTTCATGCGAACATGTCCACGGGTCACATGGCCACCGGCAAATAGCTGATTGTCAGGCGTTTCACCGAAGCCGCTGAAGGTGTCTTCGACTTCTCCATCGCCGTCAATCCAGTCACCATCGGCAGGAATCACGGCGGGAGCGGTCAGTTCGAGAACGTCGTTGATCTGAATTTTGCCAATAGGCATGACTCTGTTCAGACCATTCGACTGACTGACTTTGGCCGATCCCGTGGGCAGGGTGAGTTGGCCAAGCCATTCGCGGCGTGCTGTAGAGAGCATTCGGGCATACTGATTCTGCCAGT
>CAMBZY010000463.1 GCA_945872325.1 Candidatus Kuenenia stuttgartensis
TGGCGATCAGAAACCGACACGAAACGGTTCTCGCCTGAACACGATGCTTGTGCCGATGCCGCAAAATCGCATGGAGTGACACTGAGAACCGTTCTGGAAGCCGCCCGACACGCCTGGAAGAGCGGAGACTGGCAATGGACGGAGAGTGATAAACCGGCGGATCAACCGGATAAGGCAGCTCCATCAGCCCATACGAATGATCAGACGTATTCGCCAGACCAGCACCGGCATACCGGGCACGATCATGGTCAGGGGCATCACCACCATCATTGATTGCACCTGATGGATTGAATTAAAATTGGTGCCAGTGCATTGCGCTGGCACCACGATTTGTATTTACAGAGCAATTGCAACAATTTCCATCACTTGCGGATGATCAGCTCCAGGCTGACGATTTTCCAGGCGTCGCCAATTTTTCGACGTACCTGCGTGAATCCAAAACCGGTGGATTTTCCTTGATCGGTAATTGAGAAGTCGCCTGTGATTAAAAGCGTGTCAGGCTGAATGAATCGGGCGTAGCGCACCTCATTGGTGGGCGACAGTTTGGCCAGCCCAGGAGCAGCTTCGTAGATTTTCTTGATATTTTCCATGCCCTTGTGGACTTTCACGACAGGGCTGCCGAAGGGCTCGACGGTGGTTTCGGCAATCTCGCCGTCGTCCATATACTGTGCCGCCAGAGCCGCTCCATCGCCTTTTTCAAACATTTTGGCGCCGGCTGTGGTTAGATCCTTGGCCAGTTTCATGGCAGCTTCATCCTGAGCTTTGGCTGGAAGGTTTATAGCCAGCAGAATGAAGGTGAGGGCAAATCCGTGACGGAGGCTGGTTGCAATCATGTCTGTCTCTCTTGATGTGTTTATTCCGAGATTGGTATGCAATGACTTTCATTGCAATTCATTTCAAACCATCTGCCCGACCAGTCGGCCCATGCTCCAGGCAGCCTGGAAGTTGTATCCGCCGATTCGGCCGTCGATATCAAGCACTTCGCCGATCAGAAATAGTCCGGTCCTGAGCTTGCTTTCAAGGGTCTTGGGGTCCACCTCGCTTAATGCAACTCCGCCTGATGTGACCTCGGCTTTTTCAAATCCGAGGGTGCCTTGAATCGGCAGATTCAGGCCTTTTAAGGTGGCTATGAGCAGTTTGCGTTTCTCTTTGGGCAGTTCGGCGGCGATGGCGTTATTGCTGATCCCACAGACTTCCAGAACTTGATCCTTGACCCTGTTGGGGAGCGATTCCGGCAGGAGCCGGCCCACCGTGACCCGGCCTTGACGGCTGCGGGTGATGAAATCCTGGTCGAGTTGCTCTGGCTTCAGGTCGGGTACAAGGTCGAATTGCAAATGCCAGCCTTTGAGCGCACCTAGCCGGGCCAGGCCTCGGCTGATATCGAGAATGGCCGGGCCGGTCAGCCCGAAGTGAGCGAAAAGGACCGATTCGCGGCGCTGATCGGTGATCTGGCCGTCGGGGCTGACCACTTTGACCAGAACATCAGGCAGGGTGATCCCTTTTAAGTCGCGCACCCAGTCGGCGGTAACCACGATGGGGACGAGAGCGGGTTTGGTGTCGATTATGGTATGACCAAAATGCGCGGCCATGGCATATCCATCGCCGCTTGTACCGCAGCCGGGAAAGCTTTTGCCACCGGTACACAGGACAATGTTCTTTGCATAATGCAAGTCAGTCGTGGTCTGGATTTCAAATGTATTATTGGAGTCGTTAAATGCAATTCCCGTGACGGCCTGATTGATTGCAATCTTTGCGCCAACTCGTTTGGTTGCGGTTTCAAGGACAGAAAGGACATCGGCGGCACGGTCGGAGAGTGGAAAAATCTTGCCGTTTTCTTCAATCTTTGTGGGCAGGCCAGCGGATTCAAACCAGCGGACGGTGGAATCGACATCAAACGCTTTGAGCGAAGGGGCAAGAAACCGGGCAGCATCAGGGGTAAATGCAGATTGAATGGCGCGAACACCCTGGCAGATGGCTGGAGAGATGGCAGGATCGATGGGTCCTGAAATGCAATCGAGCGATCTGAGGCCACGCGCGTTTGTGAGGTTGCAGCGGGTGCCGCCGGACATCAGAATTTTTACTCCAGGACGGCGGTTCTTTTCAAGCAAGAGCACATTCAGGCCACGTTCAGCGGCGGTCATGGCGGCGAAGAGGCCGGCTGCTCCTGCCCCAATCACGATCAAATCCCATGGTTCAGTGGCATTTACGCTCATTTGGTCTCGCCTGGTGAAACAACTTCTGGCTTCTTTGATGAAGATCCAACAGGATGAATTGGCTTTTTGGCCAGAGAATTAATGTCATTCATCACATTCATTGAAGCCTGTTTTTTGGAAGGATCTGTTTCGAGAGCCATTTTCATTTGAAAATCATTGTATTTCAGGCAGGCCGGGTTTTTCGTAGCGAATTCACGGGCTTTTGCAATTTCAGCTGTATTTAAAAGGGTGCCGGTTGTGCCTGAGGCCATCAGGTTGAACCTGTCCTGCCTGTGCGGCAGGCCCAGTGCGTGGCCGAGTTCGTGGCTTGTGACGCGTGGGAGAGGTTCGTCGATCCCGCCTTCGACCGCCCTTAATGCAGCCGTCTCTTTGACCATCGCCTCGCGGCGGCCAAAATACACGCCATTTACGTCAAAATCGTGAATGTAATAGACCCGATAACCGGGATAATCTTTGCGGGTGGATTCCGGAATGACGTCGCGAAAGGCCAGGTGGGGCTTCTTTTGAGTGTCGGGGGCGTCTGCAAGGCCCAGCAGTTTCAATCGGCTGAGATTCTCGGCGTTGACATTTTCAATGGATTCCAGTTTCCAATAAATTCCAGCCGAAGCCCAGACGATGTTGACTTTGATTAAAATGCGCTGGATGTCGGTATCTTTCAATTGCCGGGAGTCGACATCAGGCACATCGGCGGCTTTCAGGCGATAGATTTTCAGGGGCAGGATCAGGAATTCATCGGCGGATCTGGCCAGTTTGATTTCGATCTCGGGAGGCTTTTCCTGAGCTTGGCTCGTTGGAGAAAGCAGGATGAGAAATGCAATCGCGATGATGGAGGTGAATGGGTTTTTCATGGAATTATATATCAGGGAGATTTTCAGGGTTATGGATTGCATTTATGCCTTGAATGGCCAGAGATATGAGAAGTTGTGTAGAAATCCTCGGCCATGCGTTTCTGATAAATCGGGCCTTGCTGCGGCTGCGGGTTAGTTTGGGATATGTGGCATTTGGAGTGTTCTACAGACTAACCCGCAGCGCGAGCAAGGGCACTGAAATTGAAGCCTGAATTTAAAAGTCCGCTTTCAGACCTTCGAGATAGCAACGCGTCATGCCAGTTCCGTCGAAAGATGAAACTTTCCCGATGGATAGGGCTGATCTTTTGATTCTCAAGCGACTAGTGCTCCGTCAAGTCAAGATTGTTGGATAGGCGGGCGGCACCAGGCGTCCCACCCTACATGGGCGGCTTTGTTCCTGTAGGGTGGGGTGAAGCCCAC
>CAMBZY010000464.1 GCA_945872325.1 Candidatus Kuenenia stuttgartensis
CTTCAGGCATCAGCGAAACGGACGAGATTTGAGTCTCTTCGATTTCCGACTTCGTGACGCGTATCGTCTTGCCTTCAGCCGTTTTCAGGACGATTCCGGAACCGGTTTCTTCGACCGGCAAGCCTGTCAAAACACGTCCATCCTTGAGGGCCAGAATGTAAGGCCGGAAGTTGTAACCCACAGCCGCTGAAGGGTTCAGGATGGACTGAAGGAGTTCTTCGCGACCATATTTCACGCCAATCGTCGAGAGATCAGGCCCGACCCAGCGTCCCTTGCCAGCCACCCGGTGACAGCCTGCACAGGCATTGGAGGCTTCCCGGTGGAAGACCAGTGCGCCTTTGGCAGCATCGCCTTCGCGCCTGACAAGGTCATAAATGGGCGGTAAAGAGCGTCCGTCAGAGGTCTTTGGAGGTGGAAGGACCGTGGCGGCCGTTTCTCTCACATTTCGGTTCGGGTGGGCGTAAAGTGTTGTGGTGGCCTGAGTTTTCAGGTCGTCGGGGATTTTTGATTCCTTGGCAAGAGCGATAATCAGGTTCGCGCCTGGGATGGTTGAGGCCAGAGTCTGAACAGCCTCACGTCGAACTGGCAGGGGGTATCCAGAATCGGTCAGGATGGATTGAAGCTGGGCCGATGATTTGGCTGCATCAAGTCTTGGCAAAAGTTTCACGGCCGAAAGAGCCAGCTCGCTCGACTTTTTGTCGGCTTTTGTTGACGCCAAGATCGTATCTACCCTTTGTCCAGCATCTGCGGACTTGTTCAGAGCCAGCCCCTCAAGTGCTGCAATGCGAACAGGTTCTGGCGAATTTGCATTCTGAAGTAGTTCGTCGATCGTTTTCAGAAGCGACTCATCGCCCGACCGTGCTGCCAGCTTCACACCTTGTACTGTCAGGGCAGGGGTTTTGATGGAGCTGCGGATCAGCTCCTTGACCTCAGAGTTGTCGCGGGCCTGCTTCCAGTCGCCTTCGAGCTTATCGGCCAGAAGGTCGAGGATTTGGCGGGTGCGAACCACATCGCCAGAATCGCGAGCCAGTTTAGCCAGCACACCAGCGGCCTTGGGATCGCTCATCTGACGCATCACATCATCCCACGCCTGCTGAAGTTGGGGCGTGTTCAGAGCGGGCCTGATGGAGGCAAGGATGTCGAGCGATTCAGGCCTGTGGAGACGCCATGCCAGACCGATGGTTTTGGTCAGGGCGTTGGCTGGAAGGCCTTGGTCGCCAGTTGGGATGAACGCTTCGCTGCGATCTGTCGGGAAATAGGGGGGCAGGGCCACGCCTGATTCCTTGCCCTGAGTTTCCAGCTTTATCTCGCCGAAAAGCTTGCCGTTAAAGAGGCTTGCGACGAATTCCGATTCGCGGTTTTGAAGGGCCAGGCCAAGAGCTTCAAGGTACCAGCGGTCGTGGCCGTCCCACTTGCTGGCGAGCTTTTTGAGGGCTTCGCCGGCCTTTTCTGTCGAGACATCACGAAGGGCAATAATGAGTTCCCGGCGCACGCCCTGATCCGGATCGTCCACCTGCTTCAGCAGAACTCCAAGGTTGGATTCAGCTCTGACAGGCTCGGCGGACTTGCCTTCAGGCAGAGTCACAATGCCGACCCGGCTGACGTCCCGGCCAAGCATTCGGACCACCTGTTCGCGAATCTGAGGGTCGTCCTGCTTGATCAGGGCAAAGGTGGCGATCGGGTCGCCAGCAATCGCGTGCCAGACCCACAAACCACGTGCCTTCAGGCGGGCTTCGCCCGGCTTGGTCACCAGATCGGTGATCGCCTTTCTGGACTCATCCTTGCGCTCGATCAAAAGCCGTCGAGCAGCATCGCGGGTGGCTGTGGCGGGTGATCCCAAGGCCTCGATCAAGCCGTCGATCGTTTTGAAGTCGGGCTTTACAGGCTCGACTTTGGCACCCTTGGGCGTGACTCGATAGATCCGGCCTGTAGTCTGATCGCTAAAGGCGTGGCCGCCCACGCCTGCATCGTACCAGTCGGCGACGAAAACCGAGCCATCGGGAGCAGCGGCGGCATCGACGGGCCTGAACCACGGGTCGTTACTGCCCAGAAAGACTTTATGAACGGTTTGATAGGCCGCGCCGTGGCGGGTCAAGGGGAACCAGTTGATCTGGCGCGTTCCGGCGTCGGCTTCGAGCAGGCTGCCTTCATTTTCCTGGCCGAAAAGGCTGCCTTCATAGGCGAAAATTCCGCATGGGCTACCGTTGCCGGTGCCAGCCAGTTTGGGCACGTTTCCAGGAACATCCTCGCCCCAGTGGAGCGGGCTGCCGGGCGTGCGATATCCATATTTGCCACCGTCCATGATCCAGATCACGCGGCTGCCGCGGCGGCCGTCGTCGTCGTTGTCAGACGTAAACAGATTGCCAAAGCTGTCTTGCGATGTCTCGTAATTGTTTCGCTGACGGTCAGCCATCACTTCGAACTGGGTACCATCGCGATTGACTCGCAGGGTGGTTGCCAGTTGATCGGTGGTCACGCGACGGCCTGACTTGTCCACCACGTCGAAATTCTGAACCTTGTCGCCGCCTTCAGGCTGAACTGAACAGCAGCCATCGCCGTGGGTGAAATAGAGCTTGCCGTCGATCCCGAGGGTCATTCCGTGGACACCGTGGTCGGAGTCGATCCCGCCGAAGCCGGTCAGGAGAGGGTACCGGATGTCGGCCTTGTCATCGCCGTCCGTATCCTCAAGCACGAGCAGGTTGGGGCTGTTGCCAACATAAACTTTACAGCCAGTGTATTTGCCGGATTTGTCGTAGCGTTCTTCGACGGCGATCCCCATGGGAATCGGGAAGATTTTGTCTGCAAAAACGGTGACTTTATCGGCTTTGCCATCGCCGTCCGTATCTTCAAGAATCTTGATGGCATCGGCATCGGGCACGCGTTCCATCTTGCGGGCGCCGTTGCGGTGGAGGCGATAGTTGAGCCCCTCAGTGACCCAGACACGGCCCCGGCTGTCGATATCCATCGTGGTCGGGTTTTTGACCATCGGTTCTGAGGCCCAAAGTGTGGCCTCAAGGCCTTCAGCCGGCTTGATCATTTTGGCTGAAGTCTGGGCGTCCACCTGAGCCATTGCCTGGCCATGAAACACGGAAGTGGCTGCAATGGCAGCAAAAACTGTCAATGTATACCGACGAATAGACTTAGAGACGCGATTGCGGCCAGACATTGTCGTATGAAACTCCGTGATGAAATGAGGGGATTGGTGACGCTGGATGTTTAAGAGTTTGACCGGAAAGTGGAATCGAGTCCAGATGGAAATGGGGAAGGGTGACGAATTGGTTCGGATTCAAACCATGGGCGACCACTGATATTCCCAATCCAGTTCCGCTCCATAGCGGTGAGTCTTATGGATGTCGTTGGTTTTGTCAGACAAACGTTTGATCCATAAAGTTCCTATTAAAACAGCTGATTCTATGAGTATGAATTCGAGATCATCCTGATTCTGTAGGACCACTTCAGCCGTTCCAGCCATG
>CAMBZY010000465.1 GCA_945872325.1 Candidatus Kuenenia stuttgartensis
GGCCAGAATGCCAGAACCACACACATCAGAACCAATCCGTCGATGGTCGAATAAAGCTGGGTGGGGTGCAGGGGCAGGGAATGGGTCGCTGTGGGCGGGATAAGTCCTTTGGCCACTTGATCTTTGAACGGTGCGGAGACGTTCGGGAAGCTCACGCCCCAGGGCAGGTCGCAGCGGTCGCCATAACAGCAGCCGTTGAGAAAGCAGCCAAATCGGCCAATGGCCAGTCCAATACAAAGGGCGGGAGCGATGGCGTCTGCCATGGGTAGAAACGGGAACCGCTTGACATACCAGAAAAGCAGAAGGGCCAGCGTTCCTCCAATCAGACTGCCGTAGAAAACGATCCCGCCTTGCCATATCTTGAAGATATCAAGGAAGTTATCGAATCTGTCGCGGTATTGGATCACAAAGAAGGCCCGGGCACCGACCAGCCCGCCGATGAATAGCCAGGTGGAGAGGTCGAACGCGAACTGAGGGTTCAAGTGGCCTTTGCGAGCCCTCCATGCCGTCATGTTGATGCTGGCGATGTAGGCAAAGAATAGCATCAGTCCGTAGCCGAAGATTTTGAATCCACCGGGCAGTTCAAAGAGGATCGGCTGCATGGTTGATCTCAGCTTTTTTTGGGGTTAAGGACGTGGCTTGGTTTGTGGTGTGTGGGAGTCCGCAGCCGGTGTGACTGGCCCAACTGGCGGATAATCAGGCATTTCCACGATTTGGTTCGATCGGTCCAGAATGGCCACGCGGGGCCTGTGCTCAGGCACTTCGCTCGGATCCAGCAGGGCGAAGGCCATGATGATGATCCGGTCGCCCGTGGTACCCAGTCGGGCCATGGCTCCGTTCAGCTCCACATCCCGTTGGCCACGCTTGCCAGGTATGACGTAAGTCTCGCCTCTTAAACCTGTTGCGAGGTTGCTCACGAGAATGGCTTCATAGGGCAGAAGGCCGACAGCCTCCATCAATTCCGGGTCGAGCGTGAGGCTCCCATGGTACGTCAGATGGCCTGCGGTGACGGTCGCCTGGTGCAGTTTCGACTTCAAAATCTTCAGAGTCATGTGCGGGCAGCTCTTCCTCAGGCTCTGATTTCAGTTCTCCCTGAAATCGGCGGCAGCATCAGGTTGTCGATCAATCGCGTGGTGCCGACTCGGGCAGCAATCAAGGCCACGGCTGATTCCGGAATGTGGGTCTCCACCACTTCCAGCTCTCTTAGATTATCGGCATTCACGATGCGGGCATAGTCCAATTGCACGCCGGGATCGCTCCCAAGCACATCCATTATACACTTTTCAAGCGGTTTAACCCGTGTTTCTCCAGTGGCCAAAGCATTTTCTAAAGCCTTCAAAGAACGACTCAAACCAAGGGCTGATGCTCGCTCATCGGCTGACAGGTACCGGTTCCGGCTGCTCATGGCCAGTCCGTCAGACTCTCGAACGGTGTCCACCCGCCGCAGATTCACGCCCAGATTTAAATCTTCCGTCATGCGTTTGATGACAAGCCATTGCTGATAATCTTTACGTCCGAAATAGGAAAAATCAGGCTGAACGATGCCGAACAGTTTTGTGACCACGGTGGCCACACCCACAAAATGGCCGGGGCGGCTGGCACCTTCGAACAGAGTTGTCAGACTTGGAACTTCAACGGCTGTAAAGTCTTCACGGCCATGGGGGTACATGATCTCATCGGAGGGGAAGAAGATCGCCTTTACACCCACAGACCGGCACAGTTCGAGGTCGCTTTCAAAGGTTCTTGGGTATTTCCCCAGATCTTCCTTAGGCCCAAACTGTGTGGGATTGACATAAATCGAGACAGCCACAACTCCACATTCGCGGGCCGCCACACGCATCAGTTCGGCATGGCCTTCGTGCAGAGCCCCCATTGTCGGAACAAATCCGAGCGTGCCAGAACGGCGGATTTCGCTGGACCAGTTGCGTGTATCGGCGATCGAACGGAGGACAATCGGGCTGTCGTTCATGATGGGGCAGGCTTTTGTTGAAATGCTCTGGCAGAAGAAGGTTTGGGGACTATCAGCAGTCGTGCGGGATCGCAGATCTGGTCAATCGAAATCCTTTTGATTTTGCTCTTCGAGCCGTATCCCTGCGTTTATGAGTCGACCAAAGTGCTCGCCGCCAATTTGTGTTGACGCAAGTTGCACACCCAGAGGCATTTCTGTTTCGGAAAGTGTGAATGGAACGGTCAGGCTGGGTACGCCCAGAAGGGTCCAGGGCGAGTTAAATACTGGGTCTCCAGTGGTTTCAGTCGTTGGGGCCTCGCCCAAAGCGGCTGGAGTCAATACGGCGTCGTATTGGCCAAAATTGCGGGTAAATTCAGCCAGTTTTACGCCTCTTTGAAGTTTGGCATCATGATAGTCTGGTTCAGGAATCTCCCGGCCTGTTTCCACCCAGCCCCGAATTTTCGGGGAATAATCGTCTGGATGCTCTGTAAACAGAGTCTCATGCGTGAGAAAGCACTCGGCCATCATGATGGTTCGATGGATCCGCCAGAGGTCGTCGTCAAAAAACGTGGCGTTCTCGTCAAATTCCACCAGGCATCCAGCTTGCTTGAGTCGATCCACAGCCAGGTCCATCACGTTTTGCATCTCCTGACTGGCCAACGATTGGAACCGTCCGCCCAGCCTCAAGATTCTTAAAGGCCGATCAGGGTCGTGATTCAAGCCTTTCTGGAAGAGCTCGCGATATGCAGGCGAGTCAAAAATGCCGGGCAGTGCAGCGAGTACGAGCTTCAGATCTTTCACATTACAAGTAATCGGGCCAAGCGTGTCCAGACTCGGAGAGCAGGGCACCACTCCATCGGTAGGCCATTCGCTGTAAGTCAGCTTCAGGCCAACCACTCCACAGAAACTGGCTGGCCGGTTGATCGATCCACCGGTCTGCGAACCCAAGGCCAGAGGAACCATCCCACTGGCCACCGAGGCGCACGATCCGCTGGAAGATCCACCTGGCGTGCTTTCAACATCCCACGGATTCAGAGTCGGTGGAGGATCAATCGAGGCGAACTGGGTGGTCACGGTTTTACCCAGTGGGATCAGACCCGCTTGCCGCATTTTCGCCACAATCCAGGCATCATTTGTAGCGATTTTATCACGCCAGGGTTCAAAGCCAGCCACGGTGGGCCAGCCGGCCACGTCGATGATATCCTTGACGCCTACAGGGATTCCGTCGAGACGGCTTAAGGGGCGATTCTCAGAGCGTCGGGCGTCTGATTCCCTGGCTAACTTTTTTGCTCCGTCGCGATCGATCATCACCCAGGCGTGTAATTCCGGGTCAGATATGTCAATCCAGATCAGGCAACTCTCGATCAATTCAAGAGATGTGAGACGGCCTGACTCAATCGAGTCCACAAGCTCTGTGAGAGTCAGCGACATCGGCCCAAAGGGTGGTTTCAAAAGCGGCTCTCCGGATCTTTTCCAGAACGAAGTCAGATCAGCTCTTCTTCATCAGGGTTGGGCACGGC
>CAMBZY010000466.1 GCA_945872325.1 Candidatus Kuenenia stuttgartensis
AGTGATACCAGCGTTCCGTGGTGAGTTTGCGCAACAGGGCTGGCGAAACTTGGAACAGGCTGTCGTTCAGAATCTTGTCGCGAATCAGCTTAAGGGCCGCCCTTTGCTGATCTCCATTGACTGGTGTGACAGGATCCTGAGCATCCTTCGTCCCCTTATGGTCGCGTGTGTAGAGCTGGCCACCGACATAGCCAGAAGCCATGCCCGCAGCATTGCCCCACTGGGCCACCAATGGCGTAAAGGCACGTCGCAGACGGATCCATGATTCGCCGTCCTTCACCACGCTGGCTTCAATATTCTTGAGGAGATCCTGCGCCAGATCCATTCGGTCGGACGAGAATCGAAGCAGGTCTCCGCCCAGGTCATAGGCATTCACCAGTGGGTCCAGACCAGAGATACGATCTTCGTCTGTCCCGTAGGTCAGGTCCTTTTCAGCCGATCGGGCCGCAATTTTGGCCAGTTCAGCCTCTTCGTTACCATCAATCTGCTTGTAGGCGTATTCAATCGCCCAATAGTCGTAAGGGCCCAGGGTTGTTGAGAAATAATCGCCCTGAGTCTTGCCTTTAGGGGCAATGTTGATGGGCGTATAGTCCATCACACTACCAGCCAGACCTTTTTCATGGGTGATTTTCGTGTCGTGCAATTGATCCGCTGTCAGCATGGCACTGGCGCGGAAGTTGTGACGCAGGCCCAGCGAGTGGCCCACTTCGTGCATGACCACCTCTTTGATGGCCTGACCAATCAGCTCTTCAGGCAAGGCTGGAGCGGTCTCTTTTTCTTTATCCTTCTTGGGCTCGTCCTTCTTCGCTTCGTCCTTCTTGACAGGATCAGCAAAAGTCAGGGCCGCCAGAGTCATTTCGTAGCCAATCCCAGCCGCCAGATTACAGGCAGATTGCCCTGCCCCAAGGTGCTGGTGCAGGCGATGTTCCATCGGCGACCATTCCGCTGGAATCGCATGCAGAGGACGCTCGCCAGTGATGGCCTGCGTGGCATCGAGCATCGGGCTTGGCATACCGAAACCCTTACGGGCAGCCAGAATCGGGCTGATGATCTCACCCAGAACAGGCTTCATCTTCACTTCATCGCCAACCGCTCCGGCAGGAATCGGAAGGCCCTTGAGCTGAGCATACTGCTCTTTCCAGGCACGAATCCAGGAGGCATCAAAAACCACGTCGCCGTCGATCATCTCGCCGGTCAATGGATTGGCCCGAAGGTTGGATCGTGCGAAGGTGCTGTCTGTCGTGATCCACTTCAGGGTGCAATAGTTGATATCTTCAGGATCAAAGTCATCTCGCTCATTCTGCCAGCGAACAGCAATGGCGTTGGCAATTCCGACCTTCTCAAACGCCTTGTTCCACTCGAGAATGCCGGCCTCAACATGGGGCCGAAGCTCGATCGGGACCGTATCTTCCACCCACCAGACGATTTGCTTCTTGGGCGGGCTGAGCTTGGCCTTCGGATTCGACTTCTCCAGGTGCCAGCGATTGATTTGACGAACGAACTGGGTGTCCGGATTTTTTGATCCGAAATCCTTCACAGCGCTCAAAAAGTGCCCCACACGATTATCAGCCATACGAGCGCGATAGCTGGCGTCAGGCAATTTGCAGAGACTGTAGTGGACAACAAGCGTCAGACCACGTGAGTCGATCACTGAAGGATCGCCATCGCCACGACCTGAAAAGGTCGTCTCCACCTGAAGTTCCACATTGTTTGCGAACGTCTTGATCTTGTTCCAGGACGTTCGGCTACGATCCGGGAAGCCGAACGGGAGTTGGGCAAAATTACCGAAGAAGATGTCGGTAAAGTTGATCACCACCGATCCGCCCATCGGATTCAGGGCCAGAATCGGCAGAGACTGAATGATCGAATCTGTATAGTTCTGCTCAACAGCCTTTTCCAGCTCTTTACTGCTGGTTTTGAAGTGGATGTTGCGCCTGATGAGCTGAATGCGATCGCCGACCCGCTTGAAAATCAAGACCCATTCATCGTCCGACGTGATCGGAGTGCCGGCCTGAGCCAAGCCTTTGGCGATCGTGATCGGCGCCAGAAATGGCTGGTTGAACTGGTTCGGTTTGATCTCGGCATAGAGGTTGTCATCCTTCTTATGAAGGGTGAACAGGCCATCATATTTTGTCGAATCTTTGGTGAGTTCAGCAAAATCGCCAAACTTCTTTGGGCCACCAGGCATGGCCGACATCGAAGGACCACGGCTGCCCGCTGATCCCTTGGAGTCGCCTGGAGGAGTAGCCGGGTCGGCCTGTTGGGCGATTGTGACACCCATAGTCATTGCAAACGTTAAACCAAGCGAAAGCGCGAGCTTGCGATTCATGAGCCATCCTATTGTCAGGTGGTGCGACGTCTGGTTGCAGTCTCAAGAGAGTTTATGGAAATCTGGACAGGATCGGTCAAACCGCCATGATCCAAAATTTCCATTCATACCACTATCATAACTCTATCATAATTCTTACACATGATTTCTTGTCCAGACACCCCTACCGATTTTATTTATGAATTTTCCCGGACCCATACGACCTACCGCTTCGTTACAGCCGTCAAATTCGAACCTTTTAGATACCAATCTACGGCCCTGCGAATGCTGGTCGGGTAATCCACCACTGGAACCCATCCCAGATCTCTGCGAATCTTGGTGTTGTCGTACCAGAGACGACGCCCCATCAACCATGCTGCATAACGAGTGAGCATGGGTGGACGGGACGGATGAACCAGTCGGCCCCAGGTCTCCATGCAGACACTGGCGTAAAAAGCGAGTGGATAGTTCACCGTTTTGGTCGTCCGCTTCAAGCCGGCGGCTTCGGCCATGATCCCGAAAAAGTCGAACTGGGTGATCTCGCCTAAGTCAGTGATATTATAAGCCTGCCCCTCAGCCACCGGTTGAGATGCTGCAAGAACAACGGCACGAGCGACTTCGGAAGCGTCGATGGCTGAGATCCGATTATCGCCTGGACCAATCAGACGCATCTTTCCAGCCCTGAGATTACCCACCATCCTGGCCAGAGTAATCCGGTCCCGAGGCCCATAAAGCCAGCTTGGCCTGAGAACGGTTAGAGGCAAACCGGCGTTCGAGAGCTTCCATAAGTGCCGTTCGCACTCTACTTTAGCAAGCGTATACGGATCTTTTCGCCAGATGTTTTCGCCCAGTGGATGCGTTTCGCTGATCGGAGTGTCACGATCGTCAGGATGCCCATAGGCCGAAGTGCTGGAGATATGGATGAAACGTTTCACTTTTGCATGCAGGGCCGCTTCGGATATCTGGCGGGTGGTTTCAATGGTATCTCTCTGGAACTCATCCCATTTCCCCCAATCGCCCACTTTGGCGGCTGCATGGCAGACGTAATCGACATCTTCACATGCGAATCGGCAGGCGATTGGGTCGGTCAGATTTCCATGAACTTTGGTGACACCCAGTAGGTCAAGAAACGGAGTTGGCCGTTCGCTTCGCAAAAT
>CAMBZY010000467.1 GCA_945872325.1 Candidatus Kuenenia stuttgartensis
CCATTCTTCGGAGGCTTTGGCCCACTTACGATTGGCCCGTCTGTTCGATCAATGACAAGAATTCCATCCCCAGATTTTGTGGCCGCCATGGCCGCCAGTTCTGCATCTTGAAACTCAAGTGCCTGACGCCATAAAGTCCTGTCAATCGGTTCCAACCAGCCAGTTTGGTCGCGTTTCTGGAAATATCCGCTGACCCATGCCGCTTTCACTCGTGAGTCAACAGCAGATGTGATTAATGCAATCAGCCCACCTTCACCATGACCAACCACAACGAGCGGCTTTCGTGGTTGATCTTTGGTCAATTTCTGATTTTGAAGATTGTCCAGCAGATGCAACCCATGAACAACCGCATCCACCTCATATCCAACCGGTGTCCTGCCAGTCTCCCAGCCCATCCTCCAGATCCATTCGCGATGTGACAAGTTGGTAAATCGGACCTTGGAATCGCCTGAGAATTTATCGTCCCGGTTCAGCAGGGTCGGGATCAGGATTCTTCCCCCCGCTTCAGCCAATCGCACTGCCAACCCGCTTCTTGGATGATCAAAAGAGACCAAGCCAGCTAAGATTTCAGGCGTTTCGTCTGCATCGCCCATGACCATTCCCGAGAATTTAATTTCCGCTGAGCTATCGAGCGGTTCCACCATCAGGCCTTCCATCCAAGTATCTTCAAAAACGGGCCAGCGCACACGATCAACTCGAACTTTGGATGATAATGCAACTGATCCTGAATGGGAATTCTCTAGGGATGATATGGTACCAAGTCTCTGAAGCTCTGCATGAGCGGCAGGCGGTTCCACTGCCCCAATAGTTTTCGTAAGACGTAAAAAGCGGGCACGTTTTTCGTCAGGGTTCGAAACACTTTTTACCCAAGCTTTGTCACGTGTCTGTAACGAGTTCCCCAACATAAGATCCAGGTGTTTGTGAATTCCTTCAACCATTTCCTTTGCTGGATCTGCAGGCACGTCCCAAGCCTTTGTACCTGGCAAGGGCGATAAGTTTTTATCCTGAGCCTGCGCGGGAGTGATTAATACTGCGACCTGAATCATCATCAGGCTCAAGAAGATTTTTTGAATCTTTTGCGAAATCGTCATTTTGGCGAATTCCAGTCCATGGGAGAAGGGGATGCCCGGTTCGTTCATATTTAGTTAGAAATAACAGGCATCTGCCGTGAACTCAAGCAAGTTCCTCAAATTTTGTCAAATTCATGGCTTATCACCACTTTTGATCTTGGCGAAACCCTCTGAATGCGTTAAGTTGGTGGCGTGAATGTAGTTTAGACGTCCCTCAATGCGTCGTCAGATCTACATCTAAAGCCAATCAAACAAACGTATTGGCTCGGATCGAAGCCCGTCAGGGAGGACGGCACGCAATGGAACTTCTGGCACTTGTCGAATCGCCCGACCACGTCTGCTGCCGTTACAGAATCAAGGCTTTTGAGCCCTTCCTCGCAAGTTTCGGGGTCCGTTTAACCTACGAATCGATCGAGTCGAACCCCGTTAAGCGTCTCGCCCAGATGCTCAGAACAAGTCGATACGACTCCGTGATTCTGCAACGTAAACTTCTCGATGGCCTTAGTTTCAGCGCACTTCGGTCGGCCTCCAAGAATCTGATTTTCGACTTTGACGATGCGGTTTTGTATCGCGACAGTTATTCCTCTAAAGGGCAGCATTGCGTCAAACGTATGCGCCGATTTGAGCGGATTGTAAGCCAGGTAGATACCGTTCTGGCTGGAAATTCGTTTCTCGCCAATCGGGCGGAGATTTTTGGAGCAAAGGCCTCCAACGTTCATTTTATGCCAACTTGTATCGATCTGGCAGCATATCAATATTCTCGAGCCCACGCAAAACTTCGGCAAGATGACCGATTCGTGATGGTGTGGATCGGTTCATCAAGCACATTAAAAGGCCTGGAAGCCACTCAAAAGCTTTGGGAAACGATCGGAGAACTCATCCCAAATGCTTTATTACGAGTTGTTTGTGACCGATTTCCGAATTTCAGAAAGCTTAACACGGAAAATGTTCAATGGACACAGGCCAGTGAGATTTCTCAGATCGTATCCGCCGATATAGGGATCAGCCACGTACCTGACGACCTATGGAGTCGAGGCAAATGTGGCCTGAAAGTATTGCAATATCTTGCTGGAGGCTTGCCTGTTTTAACAAATCCGGTGGGTGTCCACCAGGAGATGGTAAAGTCTGGTGTAAACGGATTTTTGGTTGATAAGCCACGCGAATGGCTGGAAGCGATCCACTGGCTTAGCCGGAATCGGGATTCTAGTGCTGAAATGGGGCTAAGTTCAACGGAAACGATTCGCAATGGCTATGACGTTGCCGATTGGGGATTGCATTTTGTGGATCGAGTCATGCCGGGTGCAGTGGCCCCGATTTCCATGGATGAGATTCAAGCGAATCTCCATCCAAAAACAACGTCAAAATCTAGTCGTGAATGGATGATTGACCGCGAAACGCCTTTGCATAGTCAATCAAACGGCCATCATTGCGAAATTAAGACGGGCAGGGGGGTGAATTCATGAATTCCACAAAGTTGGAACCTTCGCGCCCGAGCCGTCGATATTATAGCCGCAAGCAGCTTTTTGGGATGCTCGGGTGGTCGTGGATCCAGATTGAAAATGTCGGATGGTGGATACGTGAAGAATGGTTTGAGCGGATAGCAGGCCCTCATGGACTTAAATGGAAAGACTGGAGCCATTCTGGGCTGTTAAAGGTGATTAAAGACGGTCCGTTACGAACTGTTTACCACGTTCCAATCGGTGATTCTGGAATTTACATTAAGCATTATCGAGTCCCTGGCTTACGATCAAAAGCCCGCCAATGGATCAGAGGTGGAAAAGCACGCAACGAGGGTGATAAAGCTTTGCAGTTGGCTGCTATTGGAATACCGACCATTAATCCAATTGCATTAGGTGAGGAACGAAAGTTCGGATTGATTTATGAAAACTATCTGGTGACCGAAGAAATTGAAGGCGTGGAACCACTCGACAAATTTCTCGAACAGATGCTTTGCACTTATGAAGCCACAAGGGTTCAGAAAATTCGCCGTCTCATTAATGAAGAACTGGCTAGACTCTGCGCAAGACTTCATAAATCAGGGCTGCTTCATGGAGATTTTCATCCAGGAAACCTCTTGATTAAACTTGATGAAAACGATCATCCATTATTGGTCTTAATTGATTTGGATGCTCTACGCCACCGTGGAATTCCACTGAGACAGAATGAGATTCGTGATAATCTGGCTCAGCTTAACAATTATTTCTGGTCTCGATCCAGCAGGGCTGAGCGATTTCGTTTCCTGGAGAACTACCTGAAATACAGGCGAAGGAATAATCCTCTGGCTCCAGTGAATGTGGCAAGATTTGCTCGTGATATTGAAACGGCGACGCGAACCTGGGCTGAACGGCTTTGGAGACGCTGGGCGAAGCGAGGCCAAAGTACGAACAAATAC
>CAMBZY010000468.1 GCA_945872325.1 Candidatus Kuenenia stuttgartensis
TGCCCATCGAACACAAGGTAGTCAAAGACCTTGGGTCGAAAGTGGCTGAAAAGACCGCCACTGAAATCCGTGGCCTGTGTCGCGAAGAGGCCCTCAAATGGGTCGGCATTCAAAGTGACCAGTTCCAGCGTCTCGGCGTTCAGGGCGACTGGGCCAACCCCTACCTGACACTCGACAAACGCTACGAATCAGGCATCGTCGATGTACTGGCCGACCTGGTTGAAGGTGGCTATGTATTTCGCCAATTGAAGCCCATTCACTGGGATATTCACGACCGCACAGCGTTGGCTGAAGCGGAGCTGGAATATGAGGAAGTCACGTCTCCATCAATATTTGTGAACTTCCCAGTTGTCAGCGGCCTGCCTGAAATCGCTCAAACTGCTTTGGGCGACCATTCCTGCAACGTGATGATCTGGACCACCACGCCCTGGACCCTTCCAGCAAACGTTGCCGTGGCCTATCACCCGGCTCTCGAATATCATCTGGTGCGATACTCTGAGCCAGAAACAGGCCGATTGATTCACACAATCATGGCTGGCCCGCTTGTCGAAAAGGTCATGGGACTGGCAGATGTGACAGGTCAGGAAATTCTGGCCCAATTCACAGGCAAGCAACTCGCTGATGTAAAATATCAACACGTGTTTCTTGATCGCATCAGTCCGCTGGTCAATGCAGATTATGTCAGTGCCGAAGACGGAACAGGCCTTGTTCACACAGCACCTGGCCACGGTGCAGATGACTACCACACGGGCTTGGTGCATGGCCTGCCTCTGATCAGCCCAGTCGATCCATCAGGCCGATTTACGGACGAAGCTCCTGCGGAAGTGGTTGGAATGCAAGTCTTTGCAGCCAATCCAAAAATTATCGAGATGGTTCGGCTGGCAGGGGCATTAGTCAAAGAGCAACCGATCAGGCACAGTTATCCGCACGGCTGGAGATCCAAAAAGCCCGTCATTTTCCGCGCCACTGCCCAGTGGTTCATCTCCGTCGATCATAACGGCTTGCGTGACAAGGCTCTGGATCAGATCCGCACGAATGTTCAGTGGCGTCCTGAATGGGGCCAGAACCGGATCGAAGCCATGGTCGGCCAAAGGCCTGACTGGTGTATCTCCCGCCAGAGAGCCTGGGGCGTCCCTATTCCCGCCATCGCCTGCTCTGAATGCGAGCATCAGCACCTGACTGCCGAATCCGTTCGGTACTTCTCCAAGTTGTTCCTGGCTGAAGGGACCGATGCCTGGTACGCAAAAGATGTCTCGGAGCTGATGCCGCCCGACATGCCGAACGGTTGTCCGAACGGCTGTGACCGCAAGCACCTGCGTAAAGGCACGGATATTCTGGATGTCTGGTTCGAATCCGGATCAAGCCACAGGGCCGTTCTGCGCGACCACTTCGAACTCGGCTTTCCAGCCTACCTTTACCTCGAAGGTTCCGACCAGCACCGAGGATGGTTCCAGTCGTCTTTGCTGACATCCGTCGCCGCCAATGGAGTTGCTCCATTCCAAACGGTTCTGACCCACGGGTTTATCGTGGATGACCAGGGTCGAAAGATGTCGAAATCGCTTGGCAATGTGATGTCGGCCGTCAAACTGACAGAAACCTACGGTGCCGACGTCATGCGGCTTTACGTTGCAAGTCTTGACTACGCCAATGATATCCGGATGTCGGAACGCGGCATCAAAGAGACTTCAGAAGCCTATCGAAAGGTGCGTAATACGTTCCGTTTCCTGCTCGGTAATCTTGAAGATTACGCCCCTTTCCAATCGGCCGCCGACCTGGAAATTGTGGTCAGTGAACTGGAGCCTCTGGATCGCTGGATTCTGGCCCGGCTGAACAAGATTATGAGAGACGTGACGGAAGCCTACGAACGATTTGAGTTCTATCGGGTGTTCCATACGATCCATCAGTTTGCTTCGGGAGACCTCTCGAGCTTTTACCTCGATATTCTGAAGGATCGACTATACGCTGAACAGAAGTCAGGCGATTCGCGGCGAACTGCGCAAAAGGTTATGTCTCGAGTCCACTCCGTTTTGGTCCGTCTGCTGGCTCCGTTGATGCCACATACCGCCGATGAAATCTGGGGCTTTGTGCCAAGTTTTCAGGCTGAGCCTGAAAGCGTGCACCTGGCCGACTGGCCTGTGGCCGACCCTGCTCACGATTTATCCGACCAGGAATCTGCAGATTGGGAAAAAGTTCTCACTTTGCGGGAAGAAATTCTCAAGGAATTGGAAAAATTACGAGCCTCCAAGCAAATTGGTTCTGCTCAGGAAGCCTCTGTGACCCTTGCGACACAAGATTCCGAAGCGCATTCGTGGTTGGCCCAGAAATTGCTGATGATTCAGCTCCTGACCATGACATCGGATGTCGTTCTCTCCAGCCAGTCGCCGGCGGATCAACCGACTCAATCGGTTGCACTGCCGGAAGTTCAGGTCTCAGCCGCTGTCTCAACGCATTCCAAATGTGAGCGATGCTGGAATCTCAGGCCAACCGTTGGAGCAGAATCCGCTTTTCCGACATTGTGTGATCGCTGTGCAAAAGTCATTCAATTGGATCACGCTGCTTTAGGTGCCGTTCAGTAATGCCATACTCTCAAAACACTTACGCTCCTCGCAAATTGCCTGTCACCGATGGTCCCCTCAGGCTTGCCGTATGCATCTCAGGCGGTGGGAGCACTTTGGCCAACCTGCTCACGAAAATCGACAACAGCGAACTTGCCGGTTTCGAGATCGTAACCGTCATTGCCGATCGACCGGGTATCAAAGGCCTGCAAATCGCTGAATCAAGGGGCATTCCCACTGCAGTTGTCTCACGCAAAGACCTGCAAATGAGCCAGTTGATCTTCGACAAAATTCGAAATGCCAAGGCCGATATGGTCATACTGGGCGGATTCCTGACCCTCCTCTTCGTCCCCGACGATTACGAGCGAAGGGTTCTCAATATTCACCCATCGCTCATACCTGCATTTTGCGGACGCGGATTTTTTGGCCGAACCGTTCATCAAGCCGCAATTGATGCAGGCGTAAAATATTCGGGATGCACCGTTCACTTTGCCGACCGCTCGTACGACACCGGCCCGATCATCATCCAGAAAGTGGTGGATGTGCTCGACGACGATACGCCTGAATCCCTTGCTGCTAAAGTTTTTCAGGCCGAATGTGAGGCACTTCCAGAAGCCATCCGACTGGTCGCTGGAGCAAAGCTCGAAAATCATGGCCGTCGGATGATCATGAAACAATCCTGATCGGATTATCGGTCATCCTGTGGTTTATAATGTCATGTCACGCATGGACTTGAGGCCTACCGGCTCGCGACTGGCGAACGGCTCTGCTGATTCTACTCCGGCCATGATGCCCCAATAGCGGTTCCTGTCCAGAACGCGATCGATCACGCCCGGGACACCGGCTGGCTGGTTGTCCACAATCTGGCTGCGATAGGCTTCAAGAACCTCCCGTTTCTGGCGGGTG
>CAMBZY010000469.1 GCA_945872325.1 Candidatus Kuenenia stuttgartensis
ATCTCCATAGAAATCAATGACGGAAATCTGATCATCCTGGGAGATGCTCTGTCAAACAAAATCCGTATCATACAGACAGGCCTAGGGCAGTTCACAGTCACCGGCAACGATGGCGAACAGTTCCGTACGCCGGGCGGCCAGTATCAGAAGACCCCAGTGACGGTTGCAAATGTGCGTGGCGGACTGCTTGTATCTCTTGGCAGTGGAAACGATTCCGCACAGATCCAAGGGCTTGGAAGTTCGCGTCCAATCGGCGCTTTCGTCACAGTTCTGACTGGCCCTGGGAAAGATGAAGTCGCGATCAGTCAGCTTCAAACCGGCGGTTTGCAATATCCGCCGCAAATCAAAGTGCCCACCGAACTCAACCGGCAGAGAAATGCGATTGGAGAATCTGCTTACTGGAACGCCACCACACCCGGCTCGATTACGATCGACACGGGCGCAGGCGATCGGGCCTCTGACAAAGACACGGTGGCCTTGCAAGGCATCAACGTTGAGGGGCCGACCATGATCAACACAGGTTTTGGAGCAGATCAGGTCAAACTGGATGGGATAACCGGCAGACAAGCTGTCATGAACACATCGGCAGGTTCAGACCGAGTGGAGCTTGCCCAGCAGGCTCCTGTCTCGTTCGACACCCTGAATATGAACATGGGCGACGATAACGACTATGTAAATATCGGTACAGGCCCATTTCAATTGACCAGCATCACGACAAGCCGTTTTGATGGTGGTCGTGGCGTGAATATTCTGACCGGCTATGGCAATCTCGACCCAAAAACACGCAAACGCCTGATCGATCCGAGACTGACAGGTTTTCTGGTAGATCCGGCGCAACTTGCAGTTTCGGCGCAATAAGGGTTGGTACTACAGTTGAAGGCCCAGTTGAAACATCCTATTTTAATGGTTTTGCTTCAGGGCCAAATTCCCGTCCCATACCAGCGAGGGCCATCCGGCCCTCGCCACTTCGCTTCGGCTTTAATTTGCATAACGAATCAAACCCTTTTTACCCAAGGTTTAAATCTGATTAGACAAAGGCTTGCAACAAAATGATGAAACTGGTGAGAAATTCAACTGTTCTATTAAGGCAAAGAGCTTTTCCGACCAGACTTAATTGCCAGCCCAAACGGCTGTTTAATTCCATTTTGCATCATCAGGATATCGCCGTTATGTTTGATTCTAGAAATACTCTTTGTCTCATAATCCGAACAATACATATTCCCTAAAGAATCAAACGCAATATCCACTGCATTGCCAAACCCAGAAGCAAAAAGATTTGCAACTCCTTCTCGATCTATCTGAAAAATAGTACCGTTGTGATTCGCAGAAAAAAGAGTGCCCGAAGCATCAAACCTCAAGCCCTGTGGTCCTGCCTCGGCAGGCAAAACGGCAAAAGTCTCGACTTTTTTATCAGGTGAGATTCTCAAGATCGAATCCGTTTTGGAATTTGCAACATAAAGCCAGCCTGAAGTATCGAATGCCAATCCATAGGGATATGCCAAACCATTTGACAAGAATTCACTTGTTTTACCGTCAGGGGTAATCTTTGAAATCGTATTATTGTTGCTATTGGCGACGAACAAATTTCCTGACGGATCAAATGCAAGACCGCGCGGGCCATTCAATCCTGAAGATGCAAAAACCGTGATTGATCCATCCCGCGTGATTCTACTGATCGAATTCGTCCAGAAACTCGAAACAAAAAGATCCCCATGGGAATCGAATGCAGCATATTGAGGTGTTATAATCCCGCCGTAAAATGTGTGATCTGAAGACTGCAACGGATTCCTGCAGACAACACCATTATCAATCACATCCGCAATAAATAACGAGTCTTTGCCAATGAGATCGATCGCTTCCGGAGATTCATACGATCTGCGAGTTCCAACTTTACCAGATACTTTTGAAAACTTAGGAGAGAGAATCATCGGAAATTCTGATTCCAGAATTGAATCCAAGCCGGCATTTTCTTGTGCTCGATTTCCTCTATTTTGCGAACCTCCACTGACATTTGAGAACATGGTGTAACTAGATATCAATAGAATGACTGCAATGACACATGCACCTGCAAACAAAAACTTAGATCTGCTCCATTTTTCTGATATCAAGTAATTTGCATGATTACCATCAAGAGTTGAATCTGACCTGGATTGTGTCTGCAACTCTTTGGCATCAGCAATCAGTTTTTTTAAATCGGGAGTCAATCCAAACCCCTCAGATAATTTCGCAATCTCTAAAGGACTTGAATATCGATCAGAAGGTTTTTTGGCGCACATCTTTTGAATCATAGTGCTGAACTCAATAGGTATGGACGAGTTCATCACATGTGCATCCTGAAAATCGTCGAGAGCATGAGCCATGACTTTTTGCAGTACATGGCGAGAATTGCTGTTCTCAAATGGGGCCTTACCAGTCGCTAATTTATATAAAGTGCATCCCAGACTATAAATATCAGACCTGATATCTGTGGAATGTGCTTCGCGGGCTTGCTCTGGAGCCATATAATCAAGAGTTCCAAGAATCTGTACACTTTCTGTCAACGATTCATCGGTCACGTCAAACTGCTGAAGTATTGCCAATCCAAGGTCAATCAGCTTAATTTCTCCTGTAGGTGTCAAAATCAGGTTCGACGGCTTGATATCACGGTGCACAACTCGATGTTTGTTCAGGTATTCAAGGATCAATGCTGACTGACGTCCAATTTCAATCACATCTTCAATGGGCAAAGCCCCTTTAAATTGGACTAATCGGCCAAGATCGACCCCTTCTACCCAGGGCATCACATAAACCGGCATTTCACGGAATTGAATTTCGTCGATGACAGTCACGATCTGCGAATGTTTCAACTGCTTCGCCATTCGAATTTCTCGACGAAATCTCTCAACAGAATTTGCATCAAGTGACGCCGCAGGAAACTTTATGGCAACTCTAGAACCGTTCGTCAAATCCTCCGCCAAATAAACACGGCCCATCTTCGACAAGCTGACATTTTCGATCAGACGATAATTGCCAATCGTTTGTTTTATCGAAATTATTGGATTTCCCAGTTCCGAAAAAATGTCGGGCCAGGCTTCAGTCAGTGTCAAAACATCCGATTCACTCGGGTTTAATCGTGAAGCCATATCCTGTTGGATTGTAGTGGATGTCAGACGAATATCGTTGATCAATGAATCTTGATTATGCGACTGATCCATCTGACTTAATTCTTCTGGAACACCATTTTCCTTCAAAAACTGATCGATTTCCCGACACTCGATTTCAGAAAGCTTTCCCTGGTTGTAAAGAGCCCACTTCTCAGGCGATATCTGGCGGATCGGGTTTACCATATTGCATTTCTCAATCGATTATGTTCTTCACGTATTGTCCGACAGCAGCCAATTCATATCCCAAGTCGACTATCCACCGAGCTTTGAAATCTGACTTTACCATGAAGTTCTCAAATGACTCTGAAGAT
>CAMBZY010000470.1 GCA_945872325.1 Candidatus Kuenenia stuttgartensis
GATGCCGATTTCGTCCTGATTGCTTTTGAGGAACTCCTGAGCTGCTAAGGGGCTATAGAACGGCTTTCCGGTGGAATCTAGCCCGGGGCTGGCGTGATCAGGGCCGACCATAAAATGGGTACAGCCGAAATTTCGACTGATAATGGAGCCGAGCAGGGCATCGCGAGGGCCAGCCATACGCATGGTCAGAGGGAGCAGGGAGAGGACACACTGGCCGGGTTCGAAAGCGGTTTCAGCAAGAGCCTTGTAGGAGCGAATGCGGGTGTAGTGGTCTACGTCGCCGGGTTTGGTGGTGCCGACAACGGGCTGAATCAGTAGGCCGGCGCCAATCTGACTTGCGGCATTCCGGGCGAGTTCTTCGTGAGAGCGGAACATGTAGGCGGACGTTTGGAAGGCGACAACCTTCGACCAGCCGAGCTTTTCAAAATGTTCGCGAAGTTCGGCAGGCGTGCGTCTCAGAGGGACAAAGTCGTAGTGCGGAGGAACGCGAATCACTTCCAGAGGGCCGCTGCAATAGTGGCTAGATGAGCGGTTCAGATAGGCCACCGAGGGGTGAAGAGGGTCGTGGGTCCCATAGGCTGAAGCGGCTTCGAGAGGCTTGTCGATGGGATAGATTTCTTCGACGTGCAGCAGGCCGACGAGATTGCCGTAAACGTCACGCAGGGCAAGGGGTTTGCCCACTTCCAGCCCGCTGGAGGGATCAACAGGGAGGGTGACGGGCAGGGGCCAGAGGGTCCCGTTGGCCAGTCGCATGTTCTGGAGGACGCTTAAATAATCGTTCTGACCCATGAAGGTTTTCAGGGGCGAGAAGCCGCCGACGGCGAGGAGTTCGAGGTCACAGAGGCCACGTTCGTCGAGCGTAATGCTGGGGTAGTCTTTGGAGGCGGCCTTGATCTCGTTGGCGCGTGATTCGGTGACGATCAATTGAACCAGGGAGCCGCCATAAGGCGTGTTGAGCTTAGGTGCAGAGGAGATGGCTTGTGCTCCTTGAGTCGTTCAAAGACTGGGACACGGGACAGGATTTAAAAGCAGGCCCGTTGCGACAGTGGTTGACTGGAGAGTTTAGATCGTCCATTCGGCAGGCGCGTCGTCGGCTGCCAGATGGGCGATCGAAGTACCTGTGAGGACGGTCTTTTCAGCCTCTCGCAGACGGTTCCAGACAGAGGCCAGAGCACGGGCTGAAGGACCTTCGCGTTCCCTGAAGACGGCCTCAGGGCCATCGATCGCGGTCAGGATATCAGACAAGGCAATCGTATCTGCTGGTTTGGCAAGCAGATAGCCACCCATGGAACCCCTGACGCTTGAGACCAGTCCAGCGCCTTTGAGTTGCAGGAGGATCTGAACCAGATATCGTTCGGGAATCTTGTGGTAGTCCGCAATTTCATGGATGCGTGCCGGTGGATCGCCGGCCGGACGTTTGGCCAGTTCAATCATTGCCAGACAGGCATACTCAGCTTTTGCGGAGAGTTTCATCGTGAATCTACCGGCCCTTTATACGACGATACAAAGTCAAAGTTGGCTACTGTCGAGCGAATGAAGTCCGCACTCGGTTTTGGCTTTTCCAGCCCACCGGCCAGCCCGATCATCGTCTCCATCAGCAACGGCCTTTGTGCAGGGCCAGCATCCGATGGAAGGATATCCCACATCATGGAGCGGGTTATAAGGCACGTCGTTCTGGACAATATAGGTCCAGACATCCTTTTTGGTCCAATCCATCAGAGGATTGATTTTGACGAGGTTGAACTTCTTATCCCAGCCAACTTTAGGCGTGTTTGCCCGATCCTGGGTCTGATCGCCACGGATTGCCGAAATCCAGGCATCCCAGCCGTCGATGGCACGCCTGAGAGGCAAAATTTTACGGTCGTGGCAGCAGCGGTCGGGGTGAGTTCCATAGAGCGGCCCACCGTGGATGGACTCATATTGTTCCACAGTCGTATCTGGTCTGACCATCTCGACTTCCATGCCATACTTCACCGCAATGCGGTCGCGCAGTTCCAGGGTTTCTTTGAACTGATAGCCGGTATCGAGATTAAAAATGCGAACCTTAGGCTCGATGATCGAAAGCATGTGGATAATGGCACAGCCTTCGGCTCCAAACGCAGTGGCCATAGTCAGTTTGGGATAGAATCGCTCAACGGCCCACTGGAGAATCTCTTGAGGAGTGGCTCCAGTCAGCTTCTGATTCACTTCAGCCAGATCATCCGGCGGTTCCGCTGACATGGCTCTTTCTCGATCCCCATGCAGAACATCAGTTGAGCCAAAATGGCCTCAACCAACCTTTATTCGTATATAGTTATCTGGAATGTTAACAATAACCTGTGTGATTATCAACTATGGATCCGTTCGACAACGCTTCCACAACGAGAATCCGGCCGTAATATTTAGAATCGCCAGCCTTTGAGTCCTTTTTGATAAGTATTTGCCCCGATAAAACTTTCTGGAGGAATGTCTGTAAGTCCTTTTTGTCAAAGATGTTTCTAATGGCATCGTTCGAATATGTGCTTGCGAATTCCAACACAGTTTGCTTGATTGAAAATGTTTAGCAAATATACTTAGTGACAGATCCCGTGCATATCACGTGGTTCAGATCAATTTTCGGCAACAGGAGAGATTCGATGAAACATTGGAACGTCGGCCAGAATCGGCATGACATCGCCACTCGTCGTCAATTTCTCCAGATTGGTTCATCAGGGCTCCTTGGCCTGAACCTGCCTGGCTTGCTTGCTGGCCGACAGGCGACGGCTGCTGACGTTCCCGTTGGTCGAGCGAAGTCGGTGATTGTGATTTTATTAAGTGGGGGACTCGGTCAGCACGACTCGTTTGACATGAAGCCTGACGCTCCCGATGGAATCAGGGGCGAGTTCAAGCCGATCCATACAAATGTATCTGGTATAGACATTTGCGAGCATTTTACAGGACTCGCGACAAGGGCTGACAAGCTCGCTTTTGTTCGCTCGATGGCGCATCCTGAAGGCAACCACCTGGTGGCTGTCCACCGAATCTTGACCGGCCATCCCTCGGCTCCAAGAGGTGCAACGGACCTTGACAGAGTGGCATCCCGCGACGATTTTCCGTGCTATGCCGCGGTGGTGGATAGCCAGCGAGTTCGCAAAAACGGAGTTCCCAATGGAGTGGCGCTGCCACTGAGGCTTGTGGAAGGGCCTTTGACCTGGCCTGGTCAGGATGCTGGATTTCTCGGCCCTCGTCACGATCCCTGGCAACTTCGGCTCGACCCGAACAGGCCAGAATCACGCGATGATTCTTTGAGCCTGCCGGATGGGCTTGATGTGGCTCGCCTGCATGTGAGGCGACACTTGCTCGGCCAAACGTCGCAATCTCTTCCAGGGGATACGTTTGCGGATCAACAAGACGCAGCTTTGGCACTTTTGGGAAATGATCGGGTGGGCAGGGCGCTGGATCTGACGCGTGAGGATCCGCGTACGGCAGATCGTT
>CAMBZY010000471.1 GCA_945872325.1 Candidatus Kuenenia stuttgartensis
TTTTCGTCAGGCAGCCCCCAACAGGCAGGGTTCCGCTCCGCTTATCCAGTCATTTTTTCTCACCAGAGCAGCAACCGGCGGTTAATCTCTGGCCAGCCCGAATTGGCGTCTCCGAACATGACTCTCGGGCCGAAGTCATATTGCGGAGCTTCGTCGTTACTTAGGCAGCAAGACGAAGAGTTTGAGTGCTAGTTTTGGCACTTAAAGTTTGGTCCGCTTTTTACGAGGCCTGCTGACCAACCTCGACACGCAACCTCTGTCTTCAGCAATCCGGTCGATCCTAGTTCGCCCCCAATTACTGACCTGGATTTCTCCAGAAGCGATCGACATCTCACAAGTGATCTGCCTACCACTACCAGTATTATACGGAAAAGAATCGCCAATCGTTCATTTATTCGTAATATTTTGCAAAACTTATTTTGGTGTCACACGATCCAAAACGCACGAACCACCATCAATCCCGGAAATTACGCTTCGTTATACGGTCCATCTCGCGCTTATTCTCCTTGCCTTTAATCGCCTCACGCTTGTCGTGCAGTTTTCGGCCACGCGCTAAACCTATCTCGACCTTGGCCAACCCTTTCAGGAAATACATCTGCAAAGGGACCAGCGTCAATCCCTTCTCTGTCACCTTGTTCGTGATCTTTTTAATCTCGGCGTTGTGCAGCAGTAACTTTCGTGGCCGCTTGGCCTTATGATTGAACCGATTCGCTTCAATATACTCCTGGATGTCACAACCAAGTAACCAAATCTCGTTTTTGTCCAAATCGGCGAACGCTTGCTCAAGGCTGCACTTGCCATTCCTTAGGCTCTTCACCTCGGAACCGACCAGAACAATCCCTGCCTCCCACTTGTCCAAAATGTCGAACTCGTGATAAGCACGCTTGTTACGTGCAATAATCTTGACCACTGGTTTCTTGTCATCTTTCGCAGATTTGCTCGACTTTGAACCAGCCATGTTGACTTCCACCAGGCGCATGTCACGCCATTTTTATGCTATCTACCCTGAAATTACAGATGACCTACTCTGTATCATACGGCTTATCCTGAAAATGTCATCCCCCGACATGTCGCAATTAACTGATCCATCAGACATTCCAAACTATCTTCGGTTGGATAAAAACGCGGTAACTCCCACCTGATATCGGTTGTAAAATCCTTACTCCAATGGACTTCAAGCATAGCCGGCTCTGAGTCTTTACAGATTTCCCAGCCACCAGTCGCATCCGTAAACTGATCTAAAAGTTTGGAACCTGATTCGCTTTCTTTGAACTTTTCGAGAACTTTGTCTAAATTCACTCTTCGTGGTGAACTTTGAAAATGGTCGCAAATCTGCTTAACATTCCAGGCTAGCTGAGGATGTATCCAAAATGGCTCGATTTCCAGAAGCGGTTTCATCACAAATTGCCTGACCGTCATTCGAGGATGAGGCAGGATTAGCGAATCTGTTGCGCAAACCATTTTCCCATAAGCAATAATATCTAAATCAAGGCTTCTTGCCGACCATGTCTGGTTACGAACTCGACCAAGCGTGGTTTCGACTTGCTGAAGCGCTTTTAAAAGTCCTTCAGCCGTCAATTCTGTGTAAAGTGATGCCGCCGCATTGATAAAGGGAGGTTGACCCGCCGGTCCGCCTACCGGTAATGTTTTGAAAAACGAGCTGACAGACTGAAGTCTTAGCTGAGTATGGTTTTGTAAAAGATCAAGAGCCAGTTTGAGCGATGCTTCAGCATCGCCCAAATTGGCTCCAAGTGCTATCAATGCCAGTGTTTCAGGCATGATATCAGAATGTGAGTTTGCTGATTCTGTCGACCGCTTCCAACAGACGTGGAGTTTCCACAGTCAGGGCAGCACGAATGTATCCATCGGCTGTTCGTCCAAAACCCAGGCCAGGGGTCATGACGACAGAGGCTTCATCCAGAAGGCGACCAGACAGTTCTGTGGAAGAGATTCCAGCAGGGCAGGGCATCCAGACATAGAAAGTGGACTTTGGAGTGGGCACATTCCATCCCGCTTTGCGCATAGCACTTACGAATGCGTCGCGACGTTCTTTATAAAGGTCGCGAATCCCAGGAGTGATCTCGTCGTATCCGTCCAAAGCCGTTTTGGCAGCCATTTGGATCGACGTGAAAATGCCTGAGTCCGTGTTCGACTTGACCTGGCCCAAGGCGCCTACGATGGCTGGATTTCCAACTGCAAAACCGACGCGCCAGCCGGTCATGTTGAACGTTTTCGAGAGACTGTGGAACTCGACTGAAACCTCTTTGCCACCAGGGATTTCGAGAATCGAGAGAGCTGGTTCTTCGTAGTACATCTCGTTATAGGCTGCATCCTGAGCGATCACAAATCCGTATTTGTGAGCCAGTGCAACCGCTTTTTCGAAGAACGCACGATCGGCCATACCGGCGGTCGGGTTGTTCGGATAGTTCAGGAACATCAGACGTGTCCGGGCGAAAACTTCGGCTGGAATCGCGTCAAGGTCTGGCAGGAAGCCCAGTTCCGGGAGCAGCGGCATTGTATAGATGTCGGCACCCGCGAACATGCTTGACGAACGGTAGACTGGGTAACATGGGTCGGGTACGAGGCTGATGTCACCTGGATTGAGGACGGCTAGAGGGAAGTGTGCCAGACCTTCCTTGGAGCCGATCAGGGGGAGGATTTCTGTGGCTGGATCGAGGGCGATTCCGTAGCGTTTTTGGAAAAAGCTGGCGATCGACTGACGCAGTTCAGGGGCACCCTGATCGAGTGCATACTGGTGGTAGGAACGAACTTCGGCGTTCTTTTGAAGGCTTTCGATGATCGGCTTTGGGGTTGGGCGGTCAGGGTCGCCCACTCCGAGATTGATCACATCTTTGCCAGCCGCAATGGCGGCCTTCTTTTTGCGGTCAATTTCCGCAAACAGGTATGGTGGCAACTTTTGGAGACGTTCTGACTTGACAAAGGCGCTGGCCATCGGTTCGAGATCTCGAAGAGTGAATAGTTGTTGGGGCTGGTCAGACAGATTGACTCGACACCGATGTCGGGTCAGGGTTGATTGAAGACGTCTGATATCAAGGATCAGGCGTCTTCGTTCAGGATCGATTCAGGGATGATATCGTTGGCGTAAATGTTCTGTACGTCGTCATTTTCGTCCATCAGATCGCGCAGGCGAAGCATTTTGCGGGCCGATTCAGGATCAAGCTCAACGGTTGTCGATGGAAGGTGGCGTGTTTCAGCAGTATCAGTGACAATTCGAGCGTCTTCGAGTGCTTTTCGGACATCCTCGAAAACTTTCGGGTCGCAGGTGATTTCAAAATAGTCATCACTCGTAGCAATGTCGTCAGCGCCCGCTTCGAGGGCCACTTCCATCACGCGTTCTTCCGTCGTAGAGATGCGTGGGACCAGAAACAGACCCTTGTAGCTAAACAAGTAGCTTACACAGCCTGTACTACCCAAACTGCCGCCGCAGA
>CAMBZY010000472.1 GCA_945872325.1 Candidatus Kuenenia stuttgartensis
CACAGACGTCAGGCTCGTTTTCGCACCGGAATTTGACATCGCCTTTTTCGGTGGCGATCCAGACAATTTCGAGTACCCGAGGTTCTGTCTCGATGTCTGCTTCTTTCGGATTTATGAGAACGGCCAGCCCGCCAAGCCCAAGCACCACCTGAACTGGAACACGGAAGGCTCTAAAGAGGGCGATCTGACTTTCGTGGCAGGACACCCAGGCCGAACCAGTCGGCTCTTTACCGTGGATCACCTGAAGTATCTCCGCGATATCAGCCTGCCTTTCCTGCTCGATCTGCTGAAAGATCGCGAGAAGTTCCTGCTCGACTATGCCAAAACCGGCGCTGAAAAAGCTCGCCAGTCGAAGGAAGATCTATTCAGCTATCAGAATAGCCTGAAGGCTCGGACTGGTGGCTATATGGGCCTCAAAACGGCTGAATTCATGGCATCCAAGGAATCCGCTGAAGCGGCTTTCAGAAAGGCCATTGAAAGTGATGCTTACATGAAGGAAGCCTATGGCGATGCCTGGACGAAGATCGCTGCCGCTGAAGCCGTGGCCGCCAAATCGCTCGTAAAATACAACTTTGTCGAACGTGGACTGGGCCTGGAAAGCACTCTCTTCAGCCTGGCCAGAACTCTGGTTCGCCACTCGGCTGAAGTGCGTAAGTCGAACACCGAACGATTGCGTGAGTTCCGCGATTCTGCCCTGGAATCGCTTAAGATGGACCTGTTTTCGGATGCCCCGATTTATCCGGAATATGAAGTCGCCAAACTGACTCATTCTCTGGAATACTGGCAGTCAAAGGTCGGTGCCGACGACGAAATCCTCAAAAAAGCCCTCGCCGGCAAGTCTCCAGCCGATCGAGCCAAAGAGCTTGTGGCTGGCACAAAGCTGGCCGATGTGGCGACCCGTAAAAAACTCGCTGAAATGGCTCCTGAAGAGATCGCCAAACTTGACGACACCATGATCGCTCTGGCTCTGGCCGTCGATCAAGCTGGCAGAAGTGTGCGTCGTGAACGCGAAGACAAAGTGGAAGCCGTCGAGACTGCGAATTATTCGCGAATCGCTCAGGCCAACTTTCGCCAAAAGGGTGAATCGGTCTATCCCGATGCCACATTTACACTTCGGCTCGCATTTGGAACTGTAAAAGGCTATCAGGAGCTTGATGGACGCAGCATTCCGCCCTTCACCACCATCGGCGGCACCTTTGCCCGTGAGCAAGCCCACGAAGCTCAGGAACCTTACGCCATCCCCAAGAGCTGGCACGACGCCAAGATTGCAGGCCGATTGAAATTGCAAACTCCGTTCAATTTCATCAGCACCAACGATATCATCGGTGGCAATTCAGGCAGCCCTGTTGTGGATAAGAACAACAAGGTTGTCGGGCTGATTTTCGACGGTAATATTCACTCTTTGATCCTGGATTACGGTTACGACGACAAACTGGCCCGCGCTGTTTCCGTCGACAGCCGAGCCATCATCGAAGCCCTTCGATCCGTCTACGATGCCGGATTCCTGGCCGACGAGCTCACCAGCGGCAAGTGATCAAACCGAGTTGAAAATCGAATTCCATTTGAGAAAGGCCGTTCCCAAAAATGGGATCGGCCTTTTTTATTGACAACGATTGAAGAAAATCACTTCGGATTCCATTGTTCATCAAAGAAGCCGGAGTCGACGATCTCTGTCGAGCCGTCCGCCTTGACTTTCAGCACGCCCCAATCGCCCATACGCGGATAAAGCAAGGCATTGGTCCCTTCAAAATCCGTCTTGCCAAAAGTGTGGCCAGAGTTGATCACTACATATTTTCTGGGATTCAATGGGTTGGGGGCAATTAAAACGGGAATATGATCGCTGGTCGAATAAGTCTTGCCGCCAAGCGTGAATTCCGTCTCGCTCCACTTGATCTGCTTGAGCTTCGGCATCACTTCCGCCATCAAACGATTGTTCTTGGGAGTCCCAAATAGAACAAGATGGTTACCATCTTTCTCGTCCTCAGGCCTGAATTTTACATCAGAACCAATGGCGATCGGTAAATCTCCACGAAAAAATTTAGACCAGTTTGCAACGAAATCATTTAGCAATCGCTGTTCCCGGCCATTTTGCGATCCTTCCGGGCCAACTACGACAAAATCGGACATAAACGCATCGTCGATCGGGCCCTGCAAATTCATTTGCTTTGATTGACTAATATTCTGGTCTTTTATGGCAAAACCGTCTCGATAAATCCAGCGGCCATCTTGTTTCACAAATTCGTGCCAAATGCCCTTTAACTCAAACGATTGATTTAAAACGTCCACTCTTTTAAGTTGATTTCCATAGACTGTAAAACCAGCCACATTATCCGCTCTTGTGATCTTCGCAAAAGTTCCATCTCGATCCATTTCGGCCTGCACCCATACCCTCTTGAAATGTTCTTCAATCTTAGTCAAAGTGATCCAGCCCATATTGGGATACTTCAATGTATATGTCACGTGGTCGATAACTTTTGATTCTAATATACGTTGTTTTTTTTGCCTTGAAACAAACTCGTCCATCGTTTTTCTACTAGCGGAATTAACTTTATGCCCCATTTTAGCGCCAATCACTTGCAAAAAAGGAATTTGATCGCTCGATGTCAACAGTCCTTCGGTTTTCAGAGAAAAGCCTTCTCTTTTCAATTGCCCCACCACATTTTTGGAAGCAGCCAACTGCGGATCTTCTTCGCCACCATAGCCAATTGTCGGCACCGCTGCGATATTTCTCGCCCATTCATACGAGTCATAAATATGCAAAGTTTTTTTGACCCACAACGGAACATTCTTCAAACGGGCATAATGAATGGTTTCATTAAACCCGGCACCGGCTTCCACCGATCGCCATCTTCCAGGATTATGAAGACCTAAGTGCCAAGCTCCGGCACCGCCCATAGAGAAACCCTGTAAATCGACCACTAAATTATATCCCATATCCATTCGTTTATTTTTGATGAAAGGTGAAATACAATCGTTTATCGCCTCCAGCACATCCGTTTCACCCGCCCAGCGATATCCATTATTCGTACGGCCATAAACATGCAGCACCGCACGTTTCATGCCATTTTCCAGCTCATTTTTTGGGTAGGGCTTGCCCTGGTGCGCATCAATAAACGAGACCTCGTTCAAATTCTGATTGCGTCCATGTAAAACAACCAGCAGAGTCGTCGGTTTGACTTGCTCCGCATCAGGCGGCAAATAAAGCGCGTATGGCTGCACAGATCCATCAACCGACGAAATATAACCCAGTACCGTGCCGAAACCGGGCTTGAGTTCGGCCTGAGTTTCAAGCGATTTAAGCCGCTCTTTTGTCAATTCAATCGCTTTATCCGTCATCCCAACAAATTTCGGCGTGTAAAATTCGTTGTATTTTAGAATCCAACGCAGAGCTTTTCGACCAATTTCCGCATCAGCCCAGCCCTTTGGCAACTCCTGGCCACGGGCCAA
>CAMBZY010000473.1 GCA_945872325.1 Candidatus Kuenenia stuttgartensis
AGCCCAAATTGGGCTGAGTGTGTAAGCGATGGTCATTTTAAATAGATGATGGCTTCACATCATCAATTGCTATACATGGAGCTTTCGTTGACCAGTTCCATGCTGATTTCCATCAGGAGCTCTGGCGTACTTTCGTGGAAGCGGACATCTCGGCGGCGGAGGCCATCGTCGAGCCTTTCGGCGAATTCGAACATCTCAGGGGAGTCGATGCGCCAGGCCACTTCTGCGAGTTCGCTGGGTGAGAGTTGGGCCAGGCCCACTCCGAGCCGGTCGAGCTCCACTTCAAGCCGCAATGCCACTTCCCGCATTTGGTCGTGGCTTTGACGCGAGCCGCCCAGCAGAGTGCCATTCGGCAAACGTGTGACACGCTGCACCGAATCAATGGCATCGGTGGCCAGGCCCACCATTGCGGCTCGAATCGGACGTGTTCGCCCTTGCGGCTCATTTGTCATGGATTTTGCCCTTCCGACCATAAGTTGAGATTTGCGGTCCACATTGTAAAAGTGGTCGGGCGGCTTTTGAACCGCCCCGAAGAGCCAGATGAAAATTGGCTCGCCGCTTGATGAGAACAATTTTGGTATCGGCCAATCGCCAATCCGTCAATCATTCCCAATCACCCAGCTTCTGCTCGTTCAGGCGTCACCCCCCTTACGACCCGCCCAGGATGTCGCGAGTGGTACTTCTTGCCAGACGATATGCCGTTCGAATCGTCATGGCCCGACCATCAATTTGATCTTCACTGTAAAGTCTGCCCTCGGAGACGGGCAAACCAGCCAGCGCCAGAGTCAGTGGCAGAAGTTCGATGAACTGGCGATACTTTTGCTGAATCTCCGCAGGTGTCGCCTGAGCGACCGGAGCCGTGACCGGCGCGGAGCTTGTCTGATATTCGTCTGGACCTGTTGGGTCGATGCTCATGGAAGTCACCGTGAAAGTAGGGAGGGTAAATTGAGTGCGACCCTGCTGGCCCCTGTCAGTGAGTCCGTCAGAATCCTGCACGGGATCAGTTGACAAAAAGTCGGCAAAGTACATAGAATCTATCATATATGAGAATACAACAAGAGCGGGATCAAGAAAAGTCTTCCTTCCAACAAGACGATCACACAAATACACAGGTTATGGCTCCACCAGATTCGCCATCAGGCTCATCAAATTCTCCGGCTCTCGCCGAAGTCAAATTTGAATCGCTCGGCCTATCAAAGCCGATGCTCAAAATTTTAGCCCGTCGTGGCTATTCATCGCCCACGCCCATTCAAAACGAGTTGATCCCACACGCACTACTGGGTCGTGATGTGATCGGGCAAGCCAAAACAGGCAGTGGCAAAACCGCAGCCTTCGCCATTCCGTTGCTGGAAATGCTGGAACAATCCTCAAACGCGCCTCAGGCCATCATCCTGGCCCCAACCCGCGAACTTGTCCAGCAGATCGTGACCGAGATTGAAAAGTTGATTCAGGGCCTGGACGTTAAAGTTCGTGGCCTGTATGGGGGCGAACCGATCGTCCGTCAACTTCGTTCACTCGAACGTGGTGTGGACATTGTGGTGGGAACCCCTGGCCGGGTGATGGATTTGCTCGAGCGTCGTGCCCTTGTTCTGAACGAGGTTTACCACGTCGTTCTGGATGAAGCTGACCGGATGCTCGACATCGGTTTTCGCGACGACATTGAACGGATCCTCAGAAGCGTTCCCGACCCTCACCAGACACTCCTGCTCTCAGCCACCCTGTCTGACGACATCCGGTTTCTGGCCCGAAAGTACATGCACGACTCGATTGAGCTGAACCTCTCGCGTGACGAGATGTCGGTCGAGTCCATCAAGCAGTATTACATCACAGTCGACCACGACAAAAAACTCGACCTCTTGCAGCACCTGTTGCAGAAGGACCAACCCCGCCAGTGTATCGTGTTTACACGTACCAAACGCGGTGTCGAAAAATTGGGTCAGCGACTGGGCCGTAAATTTGGAGGTGTGGGCCTGATTCACGGCGACCTGGCCCAACCGGCCCGGAATCGCGTGATGGCTGGTTTCCGCCAGGGGCAAGTCAAGATTCTGGTCGCCACCGATGTGGTCGGTCGTGGTATCGACGTGGAAGGCATTAGCCACGTCTTCAACTACGACATTCCGGAAGATCCGGAAAACTATGTTCACCGGATTGGCAGAACTGGCCGGATGGGACGCGATGGGGTCGCTTATCTGTTCGTATGCCCAGATGAAGGCGATCCACTGACTAACATTGAAATGTTGACCGGCAAACCGATCCCGAGCTTCAAGCTCGACGGTTTTGTGGCCCATACACGTCGGGCTCCAGACCAGCGCGAATATAAGGAAGTCTATCGGATCGGATTCTGATCCTGATCCTTCAGATTCCCAAACGCCAGCCTTTCAAGGGCTTCCCAACGGGATCGATCTAAAGCCTGCCATTCTGGTGGGCACTTTTTTTGCGCAGATTGGGACTTCGCCCATAAAGGTTCCAATCGCCTGTACCAGATCCGTGCGGTGGATTGGTCTTTGCAAGATTTTAACTGGTAGAGCTTTACATGTAATTTCAGCCAGTGGTAAACACCTGTGTAAAGGCTAAGTAAAACCGTCGCCAATCCGGCAGCTAAAATTCCTGCTGAGGATAAAATGAGCGGCATCAAATTCTTGGAGTTTGATGGGGGCGTTGTTGTCTGAGTTGTTTCAAGGTGGAAAATCGGGCTTGCCGCGACTTCCCAGGTCAGCCCTGAAATGAGTTTTGTCTGGAGACTTTGGGATCGTTTATCCCAGGTATGGATCCGGAGCGGCTGAACCTGGTACCGGCCCGGTCCTCTGGCAGGCACTTCATAAGTCCAATTCTGGGAGGAACCTCCAGCGTCAGAGGGCCAACTTTGCTGAACTCCCAGAGAACGAGCACGAATCATGGAATCATCGTGCATTACGACCAGCTTAGGGGCCGATCGAATCGCGATGGCAGAGTCTCCTTCAAGCCTGAGCGTGAACTCGACCATTTCTCCTACTTTGATGAGATCAGATGGAGGCTTAATCCACTGACCATTGATTTTGCCAACACCAGCCCTGATTCCAGTGGAAGGAGGATTCATTGGCCAAGGCTTCACCTCCACTCTCTTTTTGTGTTTTTCTGAGTTGGGGCTGGTCGAAAGTTCTATGACCAGTTGTCCCGGCTGGTTGGGTACGAGAAAAATATGGTGGTTAAGACGATCTTGGTGATCGACCTCAGAATGTAAAATTCCAGACTTGGGTGGATTCAATAAGGGCTTGATTTTCTGAGCATCAGGGGCGACTTTTAACTCCCACTTGAAGAGCTCACCGACAAGAATCTGATCGTCTGCCCTGAGATGCGGAAAGTCAGATAGTAAAGCATGGAATAAAAAGATCAGTAGCGACTTGTGTAAAATATTCGAACGAAAAAAAGACCAGCACCCAATGGTGGCGGTCTTTTTGTAAATCAT
>CAMBZY010000474.1 GCA_945872325.1 Candidatus Kuenenia stuttgartensis
CAGTGGATTGTCGACCTGAAAATAAAACAGGGTTTTGACTCCAAACCGTTCAGCCCACTCCAAAGCCGTCAGACCGTCCTCATTCTCACGCCTCGACAAAGCGTAAAGAGCACCACCGTGCCCATCAGGCGATAAAGCGAGTGTGTTTCTATCGGAAAACAGAGGCTGGCCTGTGGTTCGATCCACTGCCGGCATCTGACCTTGTGTAAAGAACCGGACATGTTCGGGATTCAGGCCGAAGTATTTGTGACTTTCAAAATGAGCACGGGTTGCGGGATCGTTTTCAGGGCTTGTCATGATCAGAAGAGGCACGGGTTTGCCACATTTCCGGCTGACCGAAAGCACCTTGCGGGCATGAAAATAAAACAGGCTGGAACCCGTTACAGCGCCGATCGGATAGACGCCCTTGGGCCCGTTGAAGCCAAGCCGGGAGCCTTGTCCACCGGCTACGATGACAACCCCCACCTGGCCATTCTGAATGAGACTTTCGCCAGCCAGAACCGCACTCTGGTCGGCTTGGCTGGTCTCTAACCCGATGAAGTCTGCAGGTGCAAGACTGCTGAAATCTTGGTCTGAATTCTGCGCTGAGTGGCCCAGAACGTGTTCATCCACAAGCTCTGCAACGAGTGGCCACTGGACGCTTGTGACCTGATCCAGAAATGGCTGAACTTGTTCGCTTGTAAGCTCTTGAGCGTGCTTTTGAAAGAAATCAAGCCACGGTTGAGGGATTGTTTTCTGCATGATTTTTGATCTCCGGATCCATGGAAGAGATATCAGTGATCAAGTTCGTTTTCATACCTGACCAGATCACTCGCAGGCCATCGTGGGCCAGTTGAACGTTGGGCGGCAGGGTGGCTGAAACGGCTTGATAGTCGAAGCTATGGGATAGATGGGTTAAAAAAGCCCGGCGTGGCTGGAGCTTTTCAATCATGGCAAGGGATTCAGAGAGGCTGAAGTGGGTGGGGTGCTTTTCGAACCGAAGTGAGTCGAGGATCAGCACATCGAGGTTCTGGAGCTGGGCGATCGACTCATCGGGAATCCGGCTGACGTCGGTGCAGTAAGCGAGATCACCGAACCGGAAGCCGAGAACTTTGAACTTTCCGTGATCAAGACGCATGGGAATGACTTCGTAACCGATCACGTCAAATGGCTGATAAGGCTCGATATTGTGAAGCGTCAGGCGAGGGACTCCACCTGATGGGAACCGTTTGGTTTCATCGACAAAGGCATAGGAGAAGACGTTGCGGATCAGGGCTTCCACCTCAGCCTCGCAATAAACCGGAACGGGCTTACCGCCAAGGGCACGGGCGAAGAGTCGGGAATCGTCGAGCCCGAAGAGGTGATCGGCGTGGCCGTGCGTATAGATGATGGCATGAACCGGGCCCGGCCTCTCTCTCAGGATTTGCAGACGCATCTCAGGAGAGGTATCGATCAGGATATTTCCGCGTGGAGTCCGCACGAGAACGCTTGGCCTGGTGCGCTGATTGCGAGGGTCAAGCGACCGACAGACTTCGCACTCGCAGCCAATCATGGGCACGCCCGTGGAAGTCCCACAGCCCAGAAAAACCAGTTCAAATTCAGATTCGGGTTGGATCAGGTCGGTCATGGTGAAGCGGTCATGAATACAATTCAGTTCAGCAATTTACAGGATGAATCTGAGGGAGGTTGGTTCGGGAGATTTTTCCGTTCGGTCATCTCACAGACTGATCTTATCGGTAGTGGCCAAGAAATTCCAAGAGAGTGCCGTAAAAATTGATAAACAGGTCATTTCGCGGCCTGTTCTGTCTGCGAGGCTTGATGGTTTCGACCAGTTTACAGTTTATAACGAAGATGCTCACCTTGACGATCGTGCGGGTTTAGGTCAAGATTACGCTCATATATCCGTTCCGAATCGCTGGAGTTACGAGCCGACCATGGACCTACTGACGGACTTGTGGGACAAGACCACTGATACTGCCGGAACTATCACCGAATGGCTTTCTAACGGCCTTGTTCGGCTTCTCGGCAATTCCAATGAGCGTGTTGTGCGTCGTCACAGGGCCACTGCGGCCATCATCAATTCATTCGAGCCAACGATTCAGGCTCTGTCCGACATCCAGCTCGAAGAAAAGTCCATCGAATTTCGCCGGCGTCTGGCAAGTGGACAGACCCTCGACGACATTCTTCCCGAAGCCTTTGCCGTCTGCCGCGAAGCTGGTCGGCGATTCCTGAACATGCGTCATTACGATGTTCAGATGATCGGTGGGATGGTTCTGCACGGTGGCAATATCGCGGAAATGGTGACTGGTGAAGGTAAAACACTGGTCGCCACACTTCCAGCCTACCTGAACGCGCTCGAAGGCAAAGGCGTTCACGTGGTGACGGTGAACGATTACCTCGCCCGCCGCGATGCGGAATGGATGAGCCCCCTCTATCGTTCCCTGGGCCTGAGCGTCGGTGCGATCCAGTCTGAAATGGACGCTCGCGAGCGATTCGATATCTACCGCTGCGACATCACTTACGGCACAAACAACGAATTCGGCTTTGATTATCTCCGCGATAACATGAAGCCAACTCGCGACCAACAATGTCAGCAGCATCTTCACTATGCGATCATCGACGAAGTGGATTCGATCCTGATCGACGAAGCCCGGACTCCTCTGATCATTTCAGGTCCTGCTGAAGACGACATCACACGCTATGTGGAAGCCGACCGCGTGGCCCGTCTGCTAAAGCAGGACGTTCACTTTGAGATCAAAGAAAAAGAACGCACCTGCCATATGACCGAAGACGGTGTGCGCGAGGCTGAAAAACTGGCCGGAGTGGAGAGCTTCTACACCCTCGGAAACATGGACTGGCCTCACCTTCTGGATAATTCCCTGAAGGCCCACTACCTCTATAAGCGAGATCGCGAATATGTGGTGATGAAGGGCGAGATCATCATTGTTGATGAATTTACGGGCCGGTTGATGCAGGGTCGTCAGTGGTCCGATGGCCTCCACCAGGCTGTGGAAGCCAAGGAAAAGGTCAAGATCAAGGAAGAGAATCAGACTCTGGCCACGGTGACCCTCCAGAACTTCTTCAAGCTCTACAAGAAGCTTTCAGGCATGACCGGAACGGCCATGACGGAAGCCAACGAGTTCATGAAGGTTTACAACCTGGACGTGATCGCCATTCCGACCAATCGCGGGATGAAGCGGGTGAACTCCGCTGACGTGATTTATTGCTCGGAGAAGGAAAAGTTCAACTCGATCATCAGCGAGATTCGCGAAATTCACGAGAAAGATCGACCGATTCTGGTCGGTACCACGTCGATTGAAAAGTCGGAACAATTGGGTGATGTGCTGAAACTGCACGGGATCGCCCACGAGGTTCTGAACGCCAAATATCACGAGCGGGAAGCCGATATCGTGGCTCAGGCAGGCCGAAAGGGCGCACT